>NZ_JBVJCD010000008.1:113894-162591 GCF_055588985.1 Streptomyces sp. NPDC041970 | reverse complement strand
CGACCCCCCCCCCCCCCCCCCCCCCCCCCCCCCCCCCACCCCCACCCCCACCCCCCCCCCCCCCCCCCCCCCCCCCCCCCCCCCCCCCCCCCCCCCCCCCCCCCCCCCCCCCCCCCCCCCCCCCCCCCCCCCGGCCGCGGCTGGTCCGCCGCTCGGGGACCGCGGAGTCCCCGGCGGTGCGGGCAGCCGCCGCCGGGCGCTTCGGCGCCGGGTCGTCACGTGACCGTCGAGGGCCGCGGCAGGAAGCCCGTGCCGTGGAAGTACGCCATGTAGCGGTCCAGGGTCTCGTCGGTCAGTTGGGGCAGGTGGACCCCCAGGTCCGCCGCCGCCTTGGCCGTCCGGGTGGAGTCGAAGCGCCGGTGGTCCGCGGCCGGCTGCCGGGCCTCTTCCTCGCCGCCGAGGAAGAGCTGGGCCGCGTTGTCGTGCTGTGCCGCCACCCGTTCCCGCCAGTCGGCCGCGGTGACGGTCCGCAGCTCGTGGCCGAGGCGGGCGGCCGCCTCGAAGACGCGGTCCAGGCCCGGCGCGTCCGGATTGGTGAGGTGATAGGTCTCCGCGCCCGTGCGGCCCGAGGTGGAGAAGGCCACGATCGCCGCACTGACGTAGTCCACGGGGACCCAGTCCGTCGACCCGTGCGGCAGGTCCGGCACCGCCTTCGCCTGCAGGCATCCCTTGATGAGCTGCCACAGCAGGTCGCGGTCCTGGCACGCCCCGGTGGCGGTGTCGCCGCTGATGCGGCCGGGCCGGTGGACGGTCACCGGCAGACCGCGTTCGCGGGCGAGCCCGACGAGGCCCTCCGCGACCCACTTGCTCTGCGCGTAGCCGTCGGGCAGTGCGGACGCCGGGCCCGTCGGGGTGGTCTCCGTGATGGTCGCCGGGCCGGAACCCGGCGCGGGGGCGTAGACGCTGGTCGTGGAGACGTGGTGCATTCCGGGTGAGGCGGAGTCGGCGAGCAGGCGCAGCAGCTCCTCGGTGCCCGCCACGTTCGGGGCGCGCAGATCACCGTAGGCGGCGGCGAAGTTGACGCGTGCGCCGTTGTGCAGCACCGGGCCGAGGCGGCGGGCCAGGGCGGCCCGGTCGTCCGGTGACAGTCCGAGGCCGGGGGCGGCGAGGTCGCCGGGGACGGGACGGATCAGTTCCGCGTACCGGGGGCGCCACAGGCCGTAGTGCTCCAGGTTGGCCCGCAGCCGGTGCGACGCGCTGCGCTCGTCCTCGGCTCGCACGAGGCAGTCCACCGGGCCGTCGGTGGCCTCGATGAGGTCCCGCAGGAGGAAGGCGCCGAGGAAGCCGGAGGCTCCGGTGAGGAGGGGGCGCTGGGACGGGCGGCGGGGCCGGCCGCGGCCGGGTGCGGGCTCCGGGGCCGGGGCGCCGTCCGGGACGGGCCGGCCGGGGCCCTGGACGTCGGCGGCCAGGCGGACCTCGGAGGCGAGGTCCGGGGCGGCGGCGTGCTCCGCGTCCCGCTCCCCCGCGGTCCGCTCCAGGAGGCTGTCGACGCCCTCGACGGTGGGCGTCGCGAACAGGTCGCGCAGGGAGGGGCGCCGGCCGCACCGCTCCTCGATCCGCTGGGCGAGGGTGACGGCGAGCAGCGAGTGGCCGCCCAGGGCGAAGAAGTCGTCCGTGACCCCGACCCGCGGCACACCGAGCGTCCGGGCGAAGACCTCGCACAGCGCGCGCTCGCGTTCGGTGCGGGGCGCGCGGCTCCCGGTCGGCGCGGTCGCCTCGGGCGCCGGCAGGGCTCGCCGGTCGGTCTTGCCGTTGGGGGTGAGGGGCAGGGCGGCGAGCCGTACGAACGCGGCGGGGACCATGTGGCTGGGCAGGGTGGCGGCGAGGTGGGCGCGCGCTCCGGCCTCGTCCCAGTGCGCCGCCCCGTCCGCGGGCACGGTGTACGCGACCAGGCGCCGGTCGCCCGGCCGGTCCTCCCGGACGACGGCGCAGGCGGCTCCCACCGCGGGCAGGGCGGTGAGGGCGGCCTCGATCTCCCCGAGTTCGATGCGGAAGCCGCGGAGCTTGACCTGGTCGTCGACGCGGGAGACGTAGACGAGTTCCCCCTCGGCCGTCCAGCGCACCAGGTCGCCGGTGCGGTACATGCGGCCTCCCGTCCGGTCGAACGGGTCGGCGACGAACCGCGACGCGGTCAGGGCGGCCCGGTCGTGGTACCCGCGGGCCACTCCCGCGCCGGACACGTACAGCTCGCCGACGACGCCGGTCGGCACGGGCGCCAGCCGGTCGTCCAGGACGTGGACGCGGGCGCCGTCGACGGGGACGCCGATGGGCACGGTGCGGTCGGGGGCGAGGGGCCCCTCCGCGTACTGGAAGGCGCTCATCGTGGCGCAGACGGTCGTCTCGGTGGGGCCGTAGGCGTTCACGAGGAACCGGTCCCGCGCCCAGGAGCGCACCAGGGCCGGCGTGCACGCCTCACCGGCGAGGACGATCGTGGTCCCGGTGGGCAGCGAGCCGGGCGGCATCACGGCGAGGGCGGCGGGCGGAAGGGTCAGATGGGTGACGCCCCGCTCCCGGACCAGGGCGGCGAGGGGCGGGCCGGGCAGCAGGGCGTCGCGTTCGGCGATCTCCAGGCAGGCCCCGGAGAGCAGTCCCATGCACAGCTCCCAGAACGCCGCGTCGAAGCTCACCGAGGCCATGTGCAGCACCCGGCTGCCCGGCGTGACGCGCATCCGCTCGCTCTGGCTCCTGGCCATGGCGCCGGCGCCCCGGTGGGTGACCACGACGCCCTTGGGACGGCCGGTGGAGCCGGAGGTGTAGATGACGTACGCGGGATGCGCCGGGAGCGGGGGCCGGGCGGGGACGGCCGGGGCGGAGCTGTCCGCGAGGTCCGCGAGGTGCAGGTGCGGCACCGGTGACGCGGGCAGCCGGCGGTGGATGGCGGGGGTGGTGAGGAGGAGGCGCGGCCGGGCGTCGTCGAGCATGTAGGACAGGCGCCGGGCCGGGTAGTCGGGGTCGAGCGGCACGTAGGCCGCCCCGCTCCTGAGGATGCCGAGGAGGGCCACGACGAGTTCGCTGGTGCGGGGCAGGGCGACCGCCACCCGGTCCTCGGGGCCGATGCCCCGTGCGGTGAGGTGGCGGGCGAGGGCGTCGGCGCGGGCGTCGAGTTCGGCGTAGGTGAGGGTGGTGTCCGCGTCGCGGACCGCCGGGGCGCCGGGGGTGCGCCGGACCCACTGCCCGAAGAGCTCGGGGACGGTGGAGGCGGGCGCGTCCTGGTCGGGGCCGGTGCCCCAGGCGGTCAGACGGGCGCGCTCGGCGGTGGTGAGCACGTCGTAGTCGCTGAGCGGACGCTCGGGGTCGGCGCAGACGGAGCCGAGCAGCAGGGCGAGCCGTTCGGCGAGGCCGTGGACCGTGGCCGGGTCGAAGAGCTCCGTCGCGTAGTCGACCGTCCCCCGCAGACCGCTCGGCGCGCCGCTGCCGTCGTCCGTCTCGGTGAAGGTGAACGACAGGTCGAACTTGGCCGCTCCGGGGTCGGCCTCCACACCGGTGACGGTGAGGCCGGGCAGGTCGAGGGGGGCGGCGGGGGCGTGGTTCTGGAGGATGAGCATGGTCTGGAAGAGCGGGTGGTGGTTCTGCGAGCGCGCGGGGTTGAGCAGTTCGACCAGGCGCTCGAAGGGGACGTCCTGGTGCACGTACGCGGAGAGGTCGAACTCCTTGACCCGCTCCAGCAGTTCCAGGAAGGTCGGGTCGCCGGTCAGGTCCGTGCGCAGCACGAGCGTGTTCACGAAGAAGCCGACGAGATCCGACGCGGCCTCGTCGGTGCGTCCGGCGACGGCCGTGCCCAGCGGGACGTCGTCGCCCGCGCCGTGCCGGGAGAGGACGAGCGACAGGGCGGCCTGGAGCACCATGAAGACGCTGCATCCGGTGGCGCGGGCGAGTTCGGTGACCTGCCGGGCGGCGGTGGGGTCGAGGGCGAAGTGGTGGGTGGCGCCGGTGTGCCGGGGCACGGCGGGCCGCGGCCGGTCCCACGGCAGGTCGATCATCTCGGGCAGCCCGTCCAGCGCCTGCTTCCAGTGGGCGAGTTGGCGGGACACGACGCTCTCGGGGTCGTGCTCGTCGCCGAGCAGACGGCGCTGCCAGAGGGTGTGGTCGACGTAGTCGACGGGGAGTTCGCTCCAGACGGGCGCCTCGGCACGGGTGCGGGCCCGGTAGGCGGCGCCGAGGTCTCGGGTGAGAGGGGCCAGGGAGGAGCCGTCGGCGGCGATGTGGTGGACCACCAGGACCAGGACGTGGACGCCGTCGGCCGGGCGCAGCAGGGTCGCCCGGAGCGGGAGGTGGCGCTCGATGTCGATCGCTTCGCTCGCGGCGGCCCTGATCCGGTCGGCGACCTCGTGCGCCTCGACGGCTTCGAGGACGAACGGCAGGCGGACGTCGCCCGGCGCGGTGACGTGCTGGCGCGGCCCCTGGCCGTCCTCGGGGAAGACGGTGCGCAGGGCGGCGTGCCGGGTGACGACGTCGAGCAGGGCCCGGCGCAGGGCTTCCGTGTCGAGGGGCCCGTCGATGCGCGCGGCGAAGGGGATGTTGTACGTGGCGGAGGGGCCTTCGAGCCGGTGGAGGAACCACAGGCGCTGCTGGGCGTACGAGAGCGGGAGCGCGGCGGGGCGCTCCTGCGGGACGAGGGCGGGGCGCGCGGGGCGGTCCGCCTCCTCCAGGGCGGCGGCGAGTGCCGCGACGGTGGGGTTCTCGAACAGGGCGCGGATGTCGGTCTCGGTGTTCAGGGCGGAGCGCACGCGGCCCACGAGGCGGGTGGCGAGCAGGGAGTGGCCGCCCAGGGCGAAGAAGTCGTCGTCGGCGAAGACGCGGGCCACACCGAGCACGTCGGCGAAGATCCCGGCGAGGATCTCCTCACGGGCGCCGCGCGGCGGCCGGCCCGCCGTGCCGGGCGAGGTGGCGGGCGCGGGCAGCGCCGCCCGGTCGAGCTTGCCGTTGGGGGTCGTCGGCAGGGCGTCGAGCGGCTGGATGGCGGCCGGCACCAGGTAGGCGGGCAGCCGGCGGCCCAGGTGCGCGGCGAGCAGCTCCGGGTCCGGCGTGCGCCCGGGGACGGGGACGACGTAGGCGGTGAGGGTGCGGTCGCCGGGCAGGTCCTCGCGGACCAGGACGCAGGCGGCGCGCACGGACGGGTCGAGGAGGAGGGCCGCCTCGATCTCCGCCGGTTCGATGCGGTGGCCGCGGAGCTTGATCTGCTGGTCGGCGCGGGCCACGTAGTGCAGGGCGCCGTCGGCGCCCCAGCGCACGAGGTCGCCCGTGCGGTACATGCGCTCCCCGGTCCCGGCGAACGGGTCGGCGACGAAGCGGGTGGCGGTGAGGCCGGGGCGGCCCAGGTAGCCGCGTGCGACGCCGGGCCCCGCGACGTACAGCTCGCCCTCGGCGCCGGGCGGCACGAGCCGCATGGCCGCGTCCAGGACGTAGGCGCGCATCCCGTCGAGCGGTCGGCCGACGGGGGGCGCGCCGTGGGGCGCGGCGTCGGGGCGGACGCGGTGGAGGGTGGCGAAGGTGGTGGACTCGGTGGGTCCGTAGACGTTGAGGACGGTGGTGGAGGGGTGGGCGGCGGCCAGGCGCTGGAAGACGCCGGGCGCGGCGGCCTCTCCCCCGGCGGCGACCAGGCGCAGCAGGCCCAGGGCGTCGGGATCGGTCTCGGCGATGACGTTGAACAGGGCCGTCGTCAGGAACGCCGCCGTCACGCCGTGGCGGGCCACGAGGTCGCGGAGCACGGCGGGTTGCAGGACCCCGGCGGGGGCCACGACCACCCGGCCGCCGTTCAGCAGGGGGGCCCAGATCTCGAAGGTGGAGGCGTCGAACACGTACGCCGAGTGCAGCAGGACGGCGTCGGACGCCCCGTCCCCCCAGGCCCGGTCGGCGGCGAGGGCGGTGATGTCCGCGTGGGTGACGCCGACGCCCTTGGGCAGTCCGGTGGAGCCGGAGGTGAACATCACGTACGCGAGCCGGGCGCCGCCCGCGGAGACGGGGAGGGCTCCCGGAGCGGCCGGGCCTCCCCGCCTCACCCGGCCCGCGGCGTCGACCGTCAGCACGGGCACGTCGGGGCCCAGTCGCCGCACCCAGGCGTGGTCGCGGGTGGTCTCGTCGACGATCAGGGCACGGAGGGCGGCCACCTCGGCGACCCGGTCGAGCCGCTCGGCGGGCCAGGCCGGATCGAGGGGCACGTAGGCGGCGCCCGCGCGCAGCGCCGCGAGGGAGGCGGTGACCAGGGCGGGCGAGCGGCCCAGGAGGATGCCGACGCCCGCCTCGGCGCCGCTCCCGTGGCCTGCCAGGGCGCCCGCCAACTCCTGGGCCGACGCGTCGAGACCGCGGTACGTGAGCTCCTCGCCGGCGCCGGAGACCGCCACCGCGTCCGGGTGGCGGGCGACCTGCCGGGCGAAGGCGTCCACGACGCTCATCTCCCGTGCTGCGGCGGGGAGTTCGCCCCCACGCCCCTGGGCGAGCAGCGTGTCGTGCTCGCCGTCCAGGAGGACGGACACGGCGTCGACGCGTTGGTCGAGGCCCCGCGCCATCGCGGTCAGCAGACGCCCCATGCGGGCGACCGTGCGGGCCACCTCGTCGCGGTCCAGGGCGGCGGCCCGGTATCCGAAGGTGATCTTCAGCGCGTCGCCCGGAGCGATGGTGAGGGTGAGCGGGTAGTGGGCCGCGTCCGTGCCGCTGAATCCGGTGACGCTGAGGCCGGGCAGTTGCCGCTGCGCGGTGCGCAGGGCCTCGGCGTCCATCGGGTAGTTCTCGAACACGGCCAGGGTGTCGAAGAGTTCGTCCAGTCCGGTCAGGCGGCGTATCTCGGTCAGGCCGACGTACTGGCTGCCGAGGAGGCGGCCCTGCTCCTCCTGGAGCCGGGTCAGGAGCGCGGCCAGGGTCTCGCCGGGCGCCGGGCGCAGCCGTACCGGCACGGTGTTGATGAACAGGCCGACCATCGACTCGATGCCGGGGACCTCCGGCGGGCGGCCGGAGACGGTGGTGCCGAAGACGACGTCGGGGCGTCCGGTGAGGCGGGCGAGGAGCAGCCCCCAGGCCCCCTGGACCAGGGTGTTGAGGGTGAGCCGGTGGGCGCGGGCCGTCTCGCGGAGCCGGTGTGTCGTGGCCTCGTCCAGGTCGAGGACGAGGGTCAGCGGCAGTTCGCCGGGGCCCGGAACGTCCGCGGTGGGGCGCCCGGCGAGGAGCGTGGGCGCCTCGATCCCGTCCAGGGCGGCGCGCCAGGCGTCCAGGGCGGCTCCGCGGTCCTGCTGGGCCAGCCAGGCGAGGTAGGTGCGGTAGGGGGCGACCCGCGGCAGGGAGCCGTCGTCGCCGCCCCGTGCGTACAGCTCGAAGAGTTCCCGCACGAGCAGGGGCATCGACCAGCCGTCGAGCAGGAGGTGGTGGTTGGTCATGACCAGCCGGTGCCGCTGCGGCCCGGTGTGCACGAGGGTGAACCGCATCAGCGGCGGGGTCGTGAGGTCGAAGCGGCGGGTGCGGTCGGCGGCCAGGAACGCGGTGAGCCGCTCCTGCGCCGTGCCCGTGCCGTCCGCCGCGCTCAGGTCGAGCTCTTCCAGCGGCACCGGCACCTCGGCGGCGACGGCCTGCACCGGCTCGTCCAGGTCCTCGTGGAGGAAGCCGACCCGCAGATTGGGGTGGCGGCGCAGCAGGCCGCCGACGGCGGCGTGCAGCGCCGGGACGCTGACGGGGCCTTCGAGGTCGAAGACGAACTGCGCGGTGTAGACGTCCACGGCATGGGAGTCGTACAGGGCGTGGAAGAGCATTCCCGCCTGCAACGGCGTCAGCGGTAGTACGTCCTCCAGTTGGAAGCCGGTCACGTGCGTCCACCCCACTTGTTCTGCAGTCGGTCGATCTGGGCCTGGTTGAGCGAGACCAGGGGAAGGTCGGACGGCGTGTAGCCGCCCGCGTCGGGTCGTTCGGTGTGTTCGGCGATGGCGCGCAGGGCGCGGACGAAGGTGTCCGACAGGATCTCCACGTCCTCCTCCCCGAGGAGGTCGACGGGCCAGGTCCAGCGGATCACCAGGCGGGGGCCCTCCGGCAGGTCCTCGGTGTGCGCGTTGACGTCGAGGACGTGGTGGACGGGCATGTCCGGGTCCTGGCTGCGCGGTCCGCCGCCGTCGAGCAGGACCTCCCAGTCGGCGCCCGGCCCCCCGTCCCCGTCCGCCGCCGCGGCGTAGCGGCCCAGGTAGTTGAAGCCGATCTGGGGCTGCGGTGCGGAGGCGAGCCGGGGACGGGTGGCCGGGTTGAGGTGGCGCAACATGCCGTAGCCGACGCCGTGGTCGGGGATGGTCCGCAACTGCTCCTTGACGCGTTTGAGGGCGCGTTCCACCAGGGCGGCGTCGAAGTCGCCCGGTTGGCGGGCGTCGACGGGTCCGGGGTCGAGCCGGACCGGGTAGAGGCTCGTGAACCAGCCGACCGTGCGGGACAGGTCGACGTGGTCGGCGATCTGCTCGCGGCCGTGCCCCTCCAGATCGACGAGCAGTCCGCTCTCCCCCGTCCGGTCACCGGCCCGCTGCGCCCGCCAGGAGCTGACGGCGAGGGCGAGGCCGGTGAGCAGGACGTCGTCCACCCCGGCGTGGAAGGCGGTGGGGACGGTGGTGAGCAGCGGCTTCGTCCAGGTGGCGGGGAGGCGGGCGGTCAGGGTGCGGGTGCGGTCGGCGGTGTCCCGGCGGGGGTCGAGCGGCCGGTGCCCGAGCAGGGGGTCGGGGGTGCTCAGCGCCTCCTCCCACAGCGGGAGTTCGGCCGCACGGGCGGCGCCGCGCGCCTGCGAGGCCAGGAGGTGCGCCCAGGCGCGGTAGGGCGTGGCGACGGCGGGCAGCGCCGCGGCCGTCCCCTCGGTGACGCCCTGCCAGGCGGTGGCGAGGTCGGCGGCGAGGACGCGCCAGGAGACGGCGTCGACGGCCAGGTGGTGCACGACGAGCAGCAGCCGTCCGCGCGTGCGCGGGCCGGCGTCGCACCACACGGCCTCGATCACCTCCCCGTGCGCGGGCCGCAGCCGCCTGCGGGCCGCTTCGCCCGCCTCGGCGAGGGCGGCGCGGACGGCGTCGGCCCCGAGGCCCGCGACGTCGACCCGGGTGAAGCGGCGGCGGGCCGGCACCGCGCCGGGCGGCAGGGCTTCGAGTACGGGCTCGCCCCCGGCCGGGCGGGCGACCTTCAGGCGGAGCATGTCGTGGTGGTCGATGAGGAGCTGGAGGGTGGCGACGAGCGTGTCCTCCTCGGCGTTCGCGGGCGTGCGCAGCACCCCGGACTGGTTGTAGCCGTCCGTGGGGCCGGGCCGCTCCAGCAGCCAGGCGACGATGGGCGTGGGCGGCATCTCGCCGGCGCCCGGCTCGGCCGGCACGGCGGCGTCCTGGTCGAGCGCGGTGGCGGCGGCCGCGATGGCCTCGGGCGTGCGGTGGACGAAGACGTCGCGCGGGGTGACGCGGAGACCTGCCGCGCGGACCCGGCTGACCAGTTGGATGGAGAGGATGCTGTCGCCGCCGAGGGCGAAGAAGTCGTCGTCGGTGCGGACGGCGGGGGCGCCGAGGACGGAGGCGAACACCTCGCACAGGACGCGTTCCCGGGCGGTGCGCGGCTCCCCGCCCGGCCGGGTGGCGGCGGGGCGGACCGGGGCGGGCAGGGCGCGCCGGTCGGTCTTGCCGTTGGGCAGCAGCGGCAGCGCGTCCAGCGTGACGAAGAGGGCGGGCACCATGTACGGCGGCAGGACCGACGACAGCCGGGTCCGCAGGTCGGCGTCGGTGAGGGGTCCGGCGCCGTCGGGCCGGCCGGGAACGGTGTAGGCGACCAGGCGCCGTTCGTTCGGCCGGTCCTCGCGGACGAGGGCGCAGGCGGCGGTGACGCCGTCGAGCGCGGTGAGGGCGGCCTCGATCTCGCCGAGCTCGATGCGGAAGCCGTTCAGCTTGACCTGGTCGTCGGCGCGGGAGACATAGGCGAGCAGGCCGTCGGCGTCCCGGCGGACGAGGTCGCCCGTGCGGTACATGCGGCTGCCCTCGGGGCCGTACGGGTCGGCGACGAACCGCGCGGCGGTCAGACCGGGGCGTCCCAGGTAGCCGCGCGCCAGGCCGTCGCCCGCGATGTGGAGCTCGCCGGTGACGCCGGGCGGCACCGGTTGGAGGCTCGCGTCCAGGACGTAGGCGCGGGTGTTGTCGACGGGGCGGCCGAGCGGCACGGTCCCCTCCCCCGCCGGGGCGCCCTCCTCCTCGCCCCGGTGGTGGTGGGCGGTGGCGTCGATGGTCGTCTCGGTGGGTCCGTAGAGGTTGTGCACCTCGGCGCCCCAGGTCCGTCCCACGCGCCGCGCGAGGGACCGGGCCAGGGGCTCGCCGCCGCACAGGACGGCCCGCAGGGTGGCGGGCGCGTCGTCGGGGCCGGTCTCGGCGAGGACGACCGCGAGGTGCGAGGGCACGAACTGGGCGATGGTCACGCCCGCTGCACGCATCCGGGCCAGCAGTCCGGCGGGGTCGTGGTTGACGGCGGGCGGCACCGGGCAGGTGGTGCCGCCGTGCAGGAGCGGCAGCCAGGTCTCCCAGACCGAGGCGTCGAAGCTCGGCGAGGTGCGGGCGAGGATCCGGTCGTCGGCGGTGAGGGCGAGGTGCCCGGCCATCCACGCCATGTGGTTGGTCAGGGAGGCGTGGGTCACCAGGACGCCCTTGGGACGGCCGGTGGAGCCGGAGGTGTAGATGACGTACGCCGTGTCGCGCGGGTCCGGCGCCGCACCGGGCGGCGCCGCGCTTCCGGTGGACCAGGAGGCCCGGTCGTCGAGCGCGAGGCAGGGGACGGACGGGGCGTACCGCGCGGTGCGGGCGGCGCCGTGGGTCAGGAGCAGCGCCGGGCGGGCGTCGTCCAGCATGTGGGCGACGCGCGCCTCGGGGTAGTCCAGGTCGACGGGCAGGTAGGCGGCGCCCGCCTTGGCCACCGCGAGCATCGCGACGACCTGGTCGGCGGTCCCTTCCAGGGCGAGGGCGACGAGGTCGCCGCGGCCGATGGACCGGCCGTGCAGGTGGTGCGCCAGATCGTCGGAGAGGGCGTCGAGTTCGCGGAAGGTGAGGCGGTGCGCACCGTCCCGTACGGCGATCGCGTCGGGCGTCCGGGCGCACTGGGCGCGGAACGCCTCGGGGGCCGTGCGCGCGGCCCCCGGCCGTACGGGGCCGTGGGCGGCGCGCTCCAGGCCGTGCCGCTCGGCCGCCTCCAGGATGTCGACGGCGTGGACGCGCTGTCCGGGGTCGGCGGCGAGGGTGGCGAGCAGGCGCGTCAGCCGGGCGGCCAGGGTGTGGGCGGTGGCGTGGGTGAAGAGCTCGGTGGAGAACTCCAGGTTGCCCTCCAGGCCCGCCGGGCCGCCCGCCTCGTCGTACGTCTCGTTGAAGGTGAAGGTCAGGTCGAACTTGCTGATGCCGGTGTGCACGGGCTGGCCGGTCACCGTGAGGCCGGGCAGCTCGACGGTCGCGTCCGCCTGGTTCTGGAGGACGAGCATGGTCTGGAACAGCGGGTGGTGGTTCTGGGCGCGGGTCGGGTCGAGCGCGTCCACCAGCCGCTCGAACGGCACGTCCTGGTGGGCGTAGGCCGACAGGTCGAACTCCCGCACCCGGTCCAGGACGTCGCCGAAGGTGGGGTCTCCGGTCAGGTCGGTGCGCAGGACGAGCGTGTTGACGAAGAAGCCCACCAGGTCGTCCAACGCCTCGTCGGTGCGTCCGGCCACGGCGGTGCCGAGCGGGATGTCCTCCCCGGCCCCGTGCCGGGCCAGGAGCACCGACAGGGCCGCCTGGAGCACCATGAAGAGGCTGCATCCGCGGGTCCGGGCGAGCGCGGCCAGGGCCCGGTGGGTCTCCGCCTCGACGGGGAAGGCGAACGCGTCGCCCCGGTAGGCGGGGACCGCGGGGCGCGGGCGGTCCAGGGGCAGGTCGAGCAGTTCCGGGGCCCCGGCGAGCGCGGTGCGCCAGAAGTCCATCTGGCGGGCCGCCTGGCTGGCCGGGTCGTTCTCGTCGCCGAGCAGGGCGCGCTGCCACAGGGTGTAGTCGGCGTACTGGACGGCGGGCTCCCTCCAGGAGGGCTCCTCCCCCTCCGCCCGCGCCCGGTAGGCCTCGCCCAGGTCACGGGCGAGCGGGGCGAGGGACCAGCCGTCGCCCGCGATGTGGTGGACGACCAGCACCAGGACGTGCGCCTCGGCCCCGAGCCGCACTAGCCGGGCCCGTACGGGCATCTCGGAGGCCACGTCGAAGGCGTGCGCCACCTCGGTGGCCAGGAGCGCGTCCAGACGGGCGGGGTCGGTGTCGAGGGGGGTGAGATCGAGGTCGGCGCCGTCGGCGTCCAGGACGAGCTGACGCGGCACCCCGTCGGTCTCGGGGAAGACGGTGCGCAGGCTCTCGTGCCGTCGCACGACGTCCGTCAGGGCGCTCTCCAGGGCGTCCGCGTCGAGCGGCCCGTCCAGCCGCAGGACGAGGGGCACGTTGTACGTGGCGCTGGGCCCCTCCAGCCGGTTGAGGAACCACAGGCGCTGCTGCGCGAAGGACAGCGGCAGCGGATCGGGGCGGTCGCGCACGCGCTCCAGTGGGCTCCTGGCCCGTTCGGCGCCGTCCAGCACGGCGGCCAGCGCGGCCGGCGTGGGGTGCTCGAAGAGGGCCTTGACCTGGATCTCCACGCCGAGCGCGGTGCGGATGCGCGCGGCGAGGCGGGTGGCGAGCAGGGAGTGGCCGCCCAGGGCGAAGAAGTCGTCGTCGGCGCCGGCCCCGTCCAGGCCCAGGACGTCGGCGAAGAGACCGGTGAGGATCTCCTCGCGGGCGGTGCGGGCGGCGCGTCCGCGGACCGGGGCGTGGCCGGGCTCCGGCAGGGCGCGGTGGTCCACCTTGCCGTTGAGGGTCAGCGGCAACGCGTCGAGCAGGACGAACGCGGAGGGGACCATGTAGGCGGGCAGGGACCGGCCGACGGCGCGGGCGAGTTCGCCGGGTTCGGGGCGGGCGCCGGCGGCGGGCACCACGTACGCGACGAGGCGCCGGTCGCCGGGGATGTCCTCGCGGACGGCGGCGTAGGAGGCGGCGACGCCCTCGCAGAGGGCCAGCACGCCCTCGATCTCGCCGAGTTCGATGCGGTAGCCGCGCAGCTTCACCTGGCCGTCGGCGCGGGCCACGTAGGCGATGTGTCCGTCGCGGGTCCACCGGACGAGGTCGCCGGTGCGGTACATGCGCCCGCCCTCGGGGTCGAACGGGTCGGCGACGAAGCGGGTGGCGGTCAGGCCCGGCAGTCCGGCGTACCCCCGTGCCACGCCGCGGCCGGCGAGGTACAGCTCGCCCACGACGCCCGGCGGGACCGGGCCCAGGGAGCCGTCCAGGACGTACCCGCGCATACCGTCCAGCGGGCGGCCGATGGGCGGGGGCCCGGACGGCGGTTCGGCCCTCACGTCGTGGCGGGTCGCGAAGGTGGTGGTCTCCGTGGGCCCGTACACGTGCAGGACCCGCGTGTCCGGCGCGGTGCGGGCCACCCGCTGCATCGCGTCCGGCGAGGCCAGCTCTCCCCCGGCGCACACGAGGCGGAGGCCGGCGAAGGCGCCCGGATCGGTCTCGGCGATCACGTTGAACAGGGCGGTCGTCATGAAGACGGCGCTCACCCCGTGCTGGTGGACGGCGTCCTCGAGGGTGCGGGCCTCCAGGACGCCGTCCGGGGCGACGACGATCCGGCCGCCGTTCAGGAGCGGGGCCCAGATCTCGAAGGTGGAGGCGTCGAAGACGTACGCCGAGTGCATCAGCACCGCTTCGGCGGCGCCGCCCTGCCAGGCGGCGTCGGCGGTCAGCGCGACCACGTCGGCGTGCGTGACGCCGACCCCCTTGGGCAGGCCGGTCGAGCCGGAGGTGAACATCACGTAGGCGAGGGACGCCGTGCCCGGCACCGCCGCCGGGCGGCCGGGCAGCTCGGGTGCTCCCCGCAGGATCCGCCCGAGCCGGTCCACGACGAGGACCGGGACGCGCCCGGCCGCCGCCGCCGCCCAGGGCGAGGCGAGGGCCGCCTCGTCGACGACGAGGACCCGCACGTCCGCGGTGTCGGCGACCCGGTCGAGCCGTTCGGCGGGCCAGCTCGCGTCCAGCGGGACGTAGGCGCCGGCCGCTCGGACGACGCCGAGGGAGACCGACACCACGGCCGGCGACCGGGCGAGCAGCACGCCGACCCCGCGCTCGGGGGCGGCGCCGAGACCCGCCAGCGCACGGGCGAGGCCGTCGGAGATCCGGTCGAGTTCGGCGTACGTCAAGGAGCCGCCGTCGCCGGTGACGGCCGGGGCGTCGGGTGTGCGGCGCGCCCGGTGGGCGAAGAGCGCGGGCAGGGTGGCGTCCGCGGGCTCCGCGGGCAGGGCGGAGCCGCTTCCCCAGCGCGTGACCCGAGCGTGCTCGTCCGCGTCCATCAGGTCGTAGCCCGCGAGCGGGCGTGCGGGGTCGGCGGCCACCTGTTCCAGCAGGCGGCACAGGCGGGCCGCCAGCCTCTCCGCGGTGGACCGGTCGAAGAGGGCCGTGGCGTACTCGATCCCGGCGGTGAGGCGGCCCTCGCCCTCCTCGGTGGACTCCTCGGTGAAGGCGAAGGTGAGGTCGAACTTGCTCAGGCCGTTGTGGACGAGCCGGTCCTCGACGGTGAGGCCCGGCAGGTCGGGCCGGGCGGTCTCCTGGTTCTGCAGGACCAGCATGGTCTGGAACAGCGGATGGTGGTTGCGGGCCCGGACCGGGTTGAGGCTCTCCACCAGGCGTTCGAAGGGCACGTCCTGGTGCGCGTAGGCGGACAGGTCGAAGTCGCGCACGCGGTCGAGCAGTTCGCGGAAGGTCGGGGCGCCGGACAGGTCCGTGCGCAGCACGAGGGTGTTGACGAAGAAGCCGACCAGGTCCTCCAGCGCCTCGTCCGTGCGGCCGGCGACGGGCGATCCGATCGGGATGTCGTCGCCGGCGCCGTGGCGGTGCAGCACGGTGGCCACGGCGGCCTGGAGCACCATGAACAGGCTGCTGCCCGACTCGCGCGCCAGGAGCAGGAGCCGGGCGTACAGGGATGGCGGCAGATCGAAGGTGTGGACGGCTCCCCTGGGGTCCGTGGTGACCGGTCGCGGCCGGTCCAGTGGCAGGTCGATCAGTCCGGGCAGCCCGGCGAGGGCGGTGTGCCAGTGGTCGAGCTGCTGCTTCAGGACGCTTCCGGGTGCGGTGCCGTCGCCGAGGGCGGCGTGCTGCCAGAGGGTGTAGTCGGCGTACTGGAGCGGGGTGCCGGCCGACAGTTCGGGCGCCCGGCCCGCGAGGCGGGCCCGGTAGGCGTGGCCGAGGTGCCGGGCGAGCGGGGCGAGGGACCAGCCGTCGGCCGCGATGTGGTGCAGGACGAGCACCAGGACGTGGTGGTCGGGGGCGGAGCGCAGGAGCAGGGCGCGCAGCGGGAGGTCCGCGGTGATGTCGAACGGCTCGCGCACGGCGGCCAGGACGGCCGCCTCCAGCTCGGCCGGGGACGTGCTCACGACCGGCAGCGCGGGTGTGGCGGTGGCGGCGGGAAGGATCGACTGGTGCGGTGATCCGTCCCGTTCGGGGAAGACCGTGCGCAGTGCCTCGTGCCGCTCGACGACGTCGGCCAGGGCGGCGTGCAGGGCCTTCGGGTCGAGGGAGCCGTCGAGTTCGAGGACGAGCGGGACGTTGTAGGTGGAGCTGGGGCCCTCCAGCCGGCCGAGGAACCACAGGCGCTGCTGGGCGAAGGAGAGCGGCAGGGGGTCGGGCCGCCGGGCCGCCGGCACCAGTGCGGGGCGGTCCCGGCCGGGCGTGCCGAGGGCGCGGGCCAGGCCCGCGACGGTCGGGTGCTCGAAGAGGGTGCGTACGGCGATCTCGGCGCCCAGGACGGTGCGGACGCGGCTGACGACGCGCATGGCGAGGAGCGAGTGGCCGCCGAGGTCGAAGAAGCTGTCGTGCGGGCCCACGTGGGGCCGGTGCAGGACATCGGCGAAGATCCCCGCGAGCAGGTCCTCCTGGAGGGTGCGCCGAACGGGCCCGGAGGCGGCGCCGGTCTCCGGCTCCGGTTCGGGCAGGGCCCGGCGGTCCACCTTGCCGTTGGGCAGGAGCGGGAGCGCGTCCAGGACGACGACGGCGCCGGGCACCATGTAGTGCGGCAGGGTCTCGGCCAGGGCGTCGCGGAGCGCGGTGGGGCGCGCGGCGGGGTCCGCGGTGACGGCGTAGGCGACGAGGCGGGCCCGGCCGGGGACGTCCTCCCGGATCTGGGCGCAGGCGGCCGTGACGCCGGGGCGGGCCAGGAGCGCGGCCTCGACCTCGCCCAGTTCGATGCGGAAGCCGCGGAGTTTGACCTGGTCGTCGGCGCGGGCCACGTAGTCGAGCAGGCCGTGCGCCGTCCACCGTACGAGGTCCCCCGTCCGGTACATGCGGGTCCCGTCCGTGCCGAACGGGTCGGCGACGAACCGGGCGGCCGTGAGACCCGGTCGCCCCAGGTAGCCGTGGGCGAGGTTGGGCCCCGAGAGGTACAGCTCGCCGGTCGCACCGGGCGGTACGGGCCGCAGTCGGTCGTCGAGGACATGGGCGCGCATGGTGTCGACCGGACGGCCGATGGGCACGGTCTCGGACGGCGTGCCGGCGGCGTGCCCGGCGGTCGCGGCGTGTTCCGCTGCCGACGCGCCCGACGGCGGCCCGCCCGCGCGGTGCGCGGTCGCGTCGATGGTCGCCTCGGTGGGCCCGTAGAGGTTGTGGACCTCGGCCCGCCACAGGCGGGCGGCGTCGTCGGCGAGGGCGCGCGGCAGCGGTTCGCCGCCGCACAGGACGGCGCGCAGGCCGGGCAGTGGTGCGGCGTGCGCCGCCTCGGCGAGGACGAGCGCCAGGTGCGAGGGCACGAACTGGGCCACGGTGACGTCGAACCGGCTCATCCAGGACACGAGGTCGCCGGGTTCCCGGTTGGCCTCGTGCGGCAGCACACACGCCGCGCCGCCCTGCATGAGCGGGAGCCACAGCTCCCACACGGAGGCGTCGAAGCTGGTGGAGGTACGGACGAGGATCCGGTCCTCCCGGCTGACGGCCAGGTACCGCGCCATCCAGGCCATGTGGTTGGCCAGCGCACCGTGCGGCACGACCACGCCCTTGGGGCGTCCGGTGGAGCCGGAGGTGTAGATGACGTACGCGGGATCCGCCGGACGGGGCGCGGCCGGGGGGTGCGCGGCGGCGCCGGCGAGCCGGGCGGCCGGGTCGTCGAGGGCGAGCCAGGGGACGTCGCAGTCGGGCAGGCGGGGGTGGAGGTCCGCGGTGGTGAGCAGCAGGACGGGCCGGGCGTCCTCCAGCATGTGCCGGATGCGGGCCGCGGGGTACTCCGGGTCGACGGGCAGGTAGGCGGCGCCGGCCCGCAGAACGGCCAGGAGGGCGACGGCGGTGTCCACGGACGGGGCTGCGGCGAGGGCCACCCGGTCGCCCCGCCCCGCGCCACGCTCCCGCAGGACCGCGGCGAGGCCGTCGGCGCGGGCGTCGAGTTCGGCGTAGGTCAGGCTCGTGTGCGCGTCGCGCACGGCGACCGCGTCCGGGGTGCGCAAGGCCCATTCCCGGACCGCTTCGGGGGCGGTGCGCGGGGGCGCGGGCCGTTCCTCGCCGCGTCCTTGGCGCAGGAGGCGCTCCCGCTCGCCCGGTGCGAGCGGGTCGAGATCGCCGATCCTCCGGTCGGGCTCCGTCACGGCCTGGGTGAGGATGTGGGCGAAGCGGGCGCACAGGGCGCGGGCGGTGGCGGCGTCGAAGAGGTCGGCGGCGTACTCCAGATAGCCTCCGATCCCGTTCGGGACGGCTTCGGCGGCCTGCTCCCCGGGAGCGCCGGAGCCGGTGACCTCGGTGAGTTCGGTGAGCGAGAACGTCAGGTCGAACTTGCTGATCCCGGTGTGCCGGGAGCGGTCGCGGACGGTGACTCCGGGCAGGTCGAGCGCCGCGCGCTCCTGGTTCTGCAGGACCAGCATGGTCTGGAAGAGCGGGTGGTGGTCGCCGGACCGCTCGGGGTTGAGCGCCTCCACGAGCCGTTCGAAGGGGAGGTCGCCGTGGCTGAACGCGGCGATGTCGAACTCCGCCGTCCGGGCCAGGAGTTCACGGAAGGTCGGATCACCCGAGAGGTCCGAGCGCAGCACGACGGTGTTGACGAAGAACCCGACGAGATCGTCCAGGGCCTCGTCGGTGCGTCCGGCCACCGCGGCGCCCAGCGGGATGTCGGCGCCGGCGCCGTGGGCGCGCAGCGTCACGGCGAGGGCTGCCTGGAGCACCATGAAGGGGGTGCAGCCGGCCGCGCGGGCGAGCCGGATGAGCGCGGCGTGCGCGGGGGCGGGCAGTGCGAAGGGGACGGCGTCCCCCCGGTGGCTGGGCACCGCCGGGCGGGGCCGGTCGAGGGGCAGGTCGAGCAGGTCGGGGGCGCCGCGCAACGCCTCCCGCCAGAAGGCGAGCTGGCGTGCGGCCAGGCTGTCCGGGTCGCCGTCGTCGCCGAGCAGGCGGCGCTGCCAGAGGGCGTAGTCGGCGTACTGCACCCGCAGCGCGGGCCAGTCGGGGCCGCCGGTGCTCCCGGTCCTGGCACGGTAGGCCGCGCCGAGGTCCCGGCAGAGCGGGGCGAGGGACCAGCCGTCGGCGACGACGTGGTGGAGGACGAGGACCAGGATGTGGCGGTCCGGTCCCAGGCGGAGCAGACGGGCCCGGACGCCGACGTCGCCGTCGAGGTCGAAGGGCACGGCGCTCAACCGGTCCACCGCCGCGTCGGCCCAGGCGTCGGGGGCCGCGTCGTCCGGGGGCGCCTCGACGACGAGGGGGACGAGCGACGCGGCGGCGGCCGCGTCGAGGATCTCCTGCCGGGCGATGCCGTCCTCTTCGGCGAGGACCGTGCGCAGGCTCTCGTGCCGGGCCACCACGTCGGCCAGGGCCGCGCGCAGGGCCTCCTGGTCGACCGGCCCCTCCAGTTCGAGGACGAGCGGGATGTTGTAGGTGGCGTTGGGCCCTTCGAGACCGCCGAGGAACCACAGGCGCTGCTGCGCGAAGGAGAGCGGCACGGCTGTGGGCCGCTGCTGTCGGGCAAGGGCGGGGCGGGCCGCCCCGGAGGTGTCGAGGGCGGCGGCGAGGGAGGCGACCGTGGGGTGGTCGAAGAGGGTGCGCAGGCTCAGTTCGGCGCCCAGGGCCGCCCGCACGCGGCCGATGAGCCGGGTGGCGAGCAGGGAGTGGCCGCCCAGGGAGAAGAAGTTGTCGTCGACGCCGACGGCCACGCCCAGGACGTCGGCGAACAGGCCCGCCAGGACCTCCTCGTAGGCGGTGCGCGGGGCGCGGTCCCTGGCGGCGGCCACACGGGGCGCGGGCAGGGCGCGGCGGTCGATCTTGCCGTTGGGGGTGAGGGGCAGCTCGTCGAGGGTGACGAAGGCGGAGGGCGTCATGTAGGAGGGCAGGGTGCGCCCGAGACGGACGGCCAGGGCGGTCTCCTCCAGCCGGGCGCCCGGGGCGGGTACGACGTAGGCGACCAGCCGGCGGTCGCCGGGGGTGTCCTCCCGGACCAGGACGCGGGCGGCGCGCACCTCCGGATCGGCGAGCAGCGCGTTCTCGATCTCGGTGGGTTCGATGCGGTACCCGCGGAGCTTGACCTGCCCGTCGGCCCGTCCGACGTACTCGATGTCGCCGCGCGCGTTCCAGCGCACGAGGTCGCCGGTGCGGTACATGCGGCCGCCGCCCGCCTCGTGGGGGTCGGCGACGAACCGGGACGCGGTGAGCGCGGCGCGGCCCTGGTAGCCGCGGGCGACACCGGGCCCGCCGACGTACAGCTCGCCCACGATGCCGGGCGGCACGGGGGCGAGGCGGTCGTCGAGCACGTACAGGCGCATTCCGTCGAGGGCCCGGCCGATGGGCGGCACGCCCGCCGTGTCGGCCTCGACGAGGTGGCGTGCGGCGAAGGTCGTGGTCTCGGTGGGGCCGTACGCGTTCAGGACCCGCGTGCCGGGCGCGGCGGCGGCCACGCGCTGCAGCACGCCCGGAGTGGGCGCCTCGCCGCCCGCGGCGACCAGGCGCAGTCCGGCGAATGCGGCGGGGTCCGCCTCGGCCACCACGTCGAACAGGGCCGTCGTCAGGAAGGCCGCGGTCACACCGTGCCGGGCCACCAGCTCCGCGAGGGTCTGCGCCTCCAGGACGCCGCCGGGAGCGACGACCACGCGGCCGCCGTTCAGGAGCGGGACCCATATCTCGAAGGTGGAGGCGTCGAACACGTACGCCGAATGCATCAGGACCGCGTCGGCCACGCCGTCCGTCCAGGCGGTGTCGGCGGCCAGCGCGAGGACGTCGGAGTGGGTGACGCCGACCCCCTTGGGCAGACCCGTGGAGCCGGAGGTGAACATCACGTAGGCCAGCCGGTCGCCGCGGTCCACCGCCGGCAGCGGTCCCGGCCGTGCCGGGGCGCCGCGCAGGATCGAACCGGTCCTCCCGACGACGATCACCGGCAGGACGTCGGCCGTCTCCCGCACCCAGGGGTGAGCGGCGGCGGCCTCGTCGACCACCAGCGCGCGCACGCGGGCGACCTCCGCGGCGCGCCGCAGCCGCTCGGCGGGCCAGGCCGGATCCATCGGCACGTACGCGGCCCCCGCCCCCACCGCTCCGAGTGTGGCCGTGACGACGGCCGCCGAGCGGCCGACGACGACCCCGACGCCCTCCTCGGCGCCGACGCCCAGGCCGGTCAGGGCGCCCGACAGTTCCCGCGCCGCCGTGGCCAGTTCCCGGTAGGAGAGGGTGGCGGCGCCGTCCACCACCGCCGGGGCGTGGGGGGTTCGGCGCGCCTGTGCGCCGAACGCCTCGGGCAGGCCCGCGGCCGCGGCGCCGGCGGGCAGAGCGGCGCCGCGGCCCCGGCCGATCAGCTCCGCGGCCGAGGCGTCGTCGAAGAACCGCAGGTCCCCCAGCGGGGTGTCCTGGTCCGCGACCGCCAGAGCCGACAGGAAGGAGACGACGGCCTGCTGATGCAGTCGTACGTCGTCGGGGTGGTACAGCTCCGGGTTGGTGTCGAAGCCGATCAGCGGCCCCGCGCCCTCGGACCGTTCGGAGACGAAGAGGGACACGTCGTCGACCGGACCGATGGAGAGCAGACGGGAGGTGGCGGGGCTGCCGGCGAAGTCGAGGTCGTAGTCGTAGCCCATCACGTTGACCACGACGCCGGTCAGGCGCGCCGTGTCGTCGGCCATGTTCAGTTCGCGGGCGAGCTGTTCGCGGGAGAAGCGGCGGTGCCGCAGGGCGCCGCGCATCTCGGCGGCGACGGCGCGCACCAGGGCGCCGACCGTCATGTCCGGGGTGACGGTCAGGCGGAGCGGCAGGATGTTGGAGGTCATGCCGACGATGTGCCGCAGCCCGCCGTGGCGGCCGTTGGAGGCGAGACCGATGGTGACGTCCCGGTCTCCGGTGGCCCGGCCGACGTAGGCGGCGACGGCGCTGACGAGGACGGCGCTCCAGTTGGTGCGGTTTCCGGCGGCGAGCCGGCGCAGGCCGTCGAGGAGGGCGACGGGCAGGGTGTCGCGGGCGTGCAGCGAGGCGGCGGACGCGGCCGGAGCCGGGGCGTCGGTGCGTCTGGGGAGGAGCGGCGTGCCGCCGTGCGCGTCCGCGTCGGGCCCGGCGCCGCCGTCGGCGGCGGTCGTGCGGGCGGCCAGGTCGGCGAACTTGGCGGTCCAGTAGGCGCGGTCCGCCTCGTGCCGGTCCGAGCCGAGGTAGTCCGCCTCGTCGGCCAGGAGATCGCGCAGGGGCGCGGCGGGCGGTTCGACCGCGGCGAGGTCCTCGCCGCGCGCCGCACGGGTGTACAGGTCGGCCACCGTGCGGGCGAAGACGGCGCCGCCGAGGCCGTCGACGGCTATGTGGTGGTAGCGGACGTACCAGTAGTGCAGCCGGGGGCCGAGGCGTAACAACGCGAAGTGGTGGTGCGGGGCGTCGAGCCGGTCGACGGTGGCCATGTCGTCGGCCATGTAGCGCTCGGCGGCGGCGACGGGGTCGGGGGAGGCGGCGGAGAGGTCGACCACGCGAAGCCGGTCGCCCTGGTCCGCGTGACGGCGGACGACGCGCTGACGGACCGTTTCACCTGCGGTGACGAACTCGACGTTGAGGCTGTCGCAGAGGGCGACCGCCCGGCCGAGCGCGCGGACGAACAGCCCCTCGTCGAGCTCGCCCTCGATCTCGAAGCATTCTCCGACGTTGTACTTCGGACTGTGCTGGTCGATGAGCTGCCCATACCACACGCCCTGCTGGGCGGAGGTCAATGCGAAGGACTCCTCGGACATCATTCCTGAGGGAAGAGAGCGGTTTTCGCCCATGCCTGTCTGCACCTTCGGGGAGAGTTTTCGGGGACGGCGGAGAAGGCGCACGGGATCGTTCACGAGATCGCACCGCCGCGGAGATTGCGAGACGGAGCACCAGTGCACCTGGATATAGGTGATGCGCCTGGATCATCGGGGACGGCGGAGAATCACACCGCGCACGACGATCCAGCGCGCGACCGTTTTACCGTTGCACCCCAGAAATAGGGCGCGCGTATTTCCACTCATGGCTCATGAATGACAGGTGGACGAAAAAAATCACTGCCTGTCGAAATCTGACCGATCCGCGATCACGTCTGATCACTTCTGATCAGAAAAGGCTCGATGAACAAACCTCGGCAAGCCGTCGAGCTGGAGCGGAGCACGACGGCCGGGGGCCGGCCTAGCCGGCGTCGGCCTCCATCGCCCGCACCAGGCCGGCGGGGCGCATGTCGCTCCAGGCCGCCTCGATGACGTCAAGGCATTCCTGGCGCGTCCCCTCCGGACCGTCGACGCGCCACCCGCCCGGAATATCGATACGCGCAGGCCATAGCGAGTATTGCCCCTCGTCGTTCACCAGCGCCACGAACCGCTCCGACTCGTCGTCGAAAGGATTAGTCATGACTCCCCCACTCTGTTTTTCCTTACTACCTTCACATCATACGCGCTAAAGCTTTCCAGACATACCGATTCAGCGTTTTCTGACACGGCTTCACAATCAAGCCAGTCGGCACGATACCGATCACGCGCGGCGGCGACAGACGTACCGGTAAGTAACAGCGACAACCGATACGGAGTGGCCAGTACCCCGACTTCGGCCGCTCATACCGGTCACATTAAAGGACCTTCGGCGACTGGAAGGCCATATTCCCCTTACGCCTGCCGAAGACCATGGGAACGTTCCGCCCATATGCGCCTCATTCGTGACGAACTCGGCCGGGTCAGCGGGGGATGCGCTGGAGAAGCGCGCGAGCCGGTGGCCTCCCGGCCGGGTGTGCCGCCGGTCCAGGAGGGCGCACGGTCCGAAGGGCCGGGCGGGGCCGGGACGCCGCCGAGCGGGCGGAGCGCGCCTGCGCCGGCAGCGCGGGGACCACCGCTGCCGGGCCGTCCCCGACGCGGGCGCGCTCGACGGCCTGCCGGCGCGTGCGGTCGGCGAGCGCACCCGCCGCCACCGCGATGAGCACGGGCGGCGCGGCCACGGTGGCCGCCGCGCCGCCCGCTGTCGCGGCGTCCGCTGTCGCCTCCGCCACGAACCGCTCGACGAGGCTGTCGCCGAGGGCGTCGGCTTCCGGCTCGCTCGGACCACGGAACGCGCCGGGCCAGGGGGCGCGTCACCCGCGTCGGGCGGGAGCGGACGGCGGCCGCGTCAAGCCGGGCGCCGCTCCGGCGGGCCTCCCGCCACCGTGAGCAGGTCCACGACGAAGAGCAGCGTCGAGCCCGCCGGGATCAGCGGGGAGGGCGACTGCCTGCCGTAACCGAGCCGCGGGGGGACGATGATCTCGCGTCGGCCACCGACCCTCATCCCCCGCACCCCCCGGTCCCAGCCCTTGATGACCCTGCCGCCGCCCACGGCGAACTTGAACGGCCGGTCCCGCGCCCACGAGGAGTCGAACTCCCTCCCCGACGCGAACGCCACCCCCACGTAGTGCACCTGGACGACCCTGCCCGGCCGCGCCTCGGGTCCGTCCCCGACCAGGAGGTCCCGGACCGTCAGCTCGGTGGGCGCGTCACCCTCCGGTACCTCGACCACGGGCTTCGTCAGTTCGCTCATCACGGTCCCAGCGCTCGCCACCGAGGCCCCGCGCAGGGGCCGACCGGTCACATGGGCCTTCCATGCGGCAGGCGCTCACGATACGCCGGAGCCCCCCGCCGCCGTCCCGTCCGACGCCCGCTGACCGAGGAAGCTCAGCCGCACCCGCCGCTCCGGGTTGTCCCTGTTCGTGTCGACCAGGCAGACCGACTGCCAGGTGCCCAGTTCCAGGCGGCCGCCGATCACCGGCAGGGTGGCGTGGGGCGGGACCAGGGCCGGGAGCACGTGGTCGCGGCCGTGTCCCGGACTGCCGTGGCGGTGCTGCCAGCGGTCGTCGGCCGGGAGCAGGTGGTGGAGGGCCGCGAGGAGGTCGTCGTCGCTTCCGGCCCCCGTCTCCAGGACGGCGATCCCGGCCGTGGCGTGCGGGACGAACACGTTGAGCAGGCCGTCCCGGCCGGCGGCCGCGCGGCGGAGGAAGTCCGCGCAGTCCTGGGTCAGGTCCGTGACGCTCTCCGAGTCGCCCGTGGTGATGTGCAGAACCGTGGTGGTGAAGGAATCGGACATGGCTCCATCCTCTCTCCCGCGCGGCCGGGACGACGCCCTCCGCCCCGGCGGACCGGTGGGCGCGTCCCGCGCCAGGTCCGCCCGGCGCGGGAAGAAGCGGCGGCCCCGTGAAGTTAGTAGAAGCGTGAACTTTTCTGGGGTGCGCGAGCTGGACGTGGTCGTGATCGGCGCCGGGCAGGCGGGGTTGTCCGCCGCCTACCACCTGCGCCGGGCCGGGCTGGAGCCGGGCGTCGGCTTCGTCGTGCTGGACCACGCGCCCCGGCCGGGCGGGGCGTGGCAGTTCCGCTGGCCCTCACTGACGTACGGCAAGGTCCACGGGATGCACGCCCTGCCGGGCATGGAGCTGACGGGCGCGGACCCCGACCGGCCCTCGGCGGAGGTGGTCGGCGCCTACTTCGCCGCGTACGAGCGGCGTTTCGACCTCCGGGTGCACCGCCCCGTGGAGGTCGGCGCCGTACGGGAGGGCCGTGAGGGGCGGCTGCGCGTGGAGACCTCGGAGGGGGTGTACGCCCCGCGGGCGCTGGTCAACGCCACCGGCACCTGGGACCGGCCGTTCTGGCCGCGCTACCGGGGCCAGGAGACGTTCCGGGGGCGGCAGTCGCACACGGCGGGCTACCGGGGGCCCGAGGAGTACGCGGGGCTGCGCGTCCTCGTGGTCGGCGGCGGGGCGTCCGGTACGCAGCACCTGATGGAGCTCGCCGGGCACGCGGCCCAAACCTTCTGGGTGACCCGTCGCGAACCCGTCTTCCGCGAGGGGCCGTTCACCGAGGAGTGGGGGCGGGCGGCCGTGGCGATGGTGGAGGAGCGGGTCCGTGAGGGGCTTGCGCCCCTCAGCGTGGTCGGCGTGACCGGGCTGGCGGTCACCGACGAGGTGCGGCGGGCCCGCGAGCGCGGGGTGCTGGACCGGCTGCCGATGTTCGACCGGATCACGCCGACCGGCGCGGCGTGGGACGACGGCCGGACCGTCGAGGTGGACGCGATCCTGTGGGCGACCGGGTTCCGTCCCGCCGTGGACCACCTGGCGCCGCTCCGGTTGCGGGAGCCGGGCGGCGGCATCCGGGTCGAGGAGACCCGCGCCGTCCGGGACGGACGCGTCCATCTCGTCGGCTACGGGCCGTCCGCCAGCACCATCGGCGCCAACCGCGCGGGCCGCACCGCGGTCCGGTCGGTCATGCGACTGCTGGAGGCCGCCGACGGCGACCGGACGGAGCCGCGCGGCAAGGGCGGACGGGCGGTCGACGCCGCCTCCGCCGCCTGAGCCGGGCGCCCCAGGCGGTCGCCGGGGCCGTGCCCCCGGCGGTGCGGCTCGTCAACTCGCCTTATCGGAACGCCGGTTGCGGTTGAACTGCTCCACGTTCCTGCGCTGTTCGTCGTAGCTGTCCGTGAACCGGGTGTCTCCGGGGCCGACCGTGACGAAGTACAGCCAGGGGCCGGGGGCGGGGCTGATGGCCGCGCGCAGCGCCTCCTCCCCCGGGTTGCCGATGGGCGTCGGCGGCAGCCCCTTGCGCTCGTAGCTGTTGTACGGACTGTCGATCCGGGTGTCGGCGGTGCTGGTGTCCAGCGTGGAGCGCTCGAGGGCGTAGTTGAGCGTGGAGTCCATCTGCAGGGGCATGTCCTTGAGCAACCGGTTGTAGACGACGCGCGCCACCTTGCCCATGTCGGCCGCCGTGTCCGCCTCGGCCTGGACGATGCTGGCGATCGTGACCGTCTCGTAGACGGAGACGTTGTTGCGTTCGGCCCCGGCGGTGATGTGGTCGGCCCCGAACCGCTTGCGCGCGGTGTCGGCCATGTAGCGCAGCAGGCTCGTCGGCGTGGTCGTGGAGTCCAGCGGGTACGTGGCCGGGAACAGGTAGCCCTCCGGGTTGCCCCGCGCCTGGGCGGGCAGGCCCAGGTCCAGCGCGGACGCGGTCCTCCGCGTGCTGCCCGGCTTCAGGCCGAGCGCCCGGTCGACGGCCTCGTACACCTGGGAGGCGCGTCGCCCCTCCGGGATCACGAGCGTGCGGCCGGGGCGCTCCCGTTCCTCCTCGTCCGGTCCCGTCAGGGCCAGCGGGACGAGAACGGCGGCCGAGGCCACCAGCAGGGCGGCGACGAACAGGACCGCCTTTCCGCGGCGGGTCGGGCGGAGCCCGCGGCGGGGGCGGACGTCCGGGGACTCGTTCACCATGCGCGCACGGTAACCCGGAGCCCGGCCCGCGCCGGCCACCTCCGCTCCGGCGTCGGCTCCGGCGACACGAACGCCGTAGCACCACGACCGGAACACGCGGACAGGGGAGCGGGTCCTCGCCGGAACGCGTGGCCGTCTCGGGACGCTTCGCTCCGCGCCCGTCCGGGCGGTGATGATCGCAGAGCGGGGGCGACGGGCCGCGGGACCGCTGCCGCGCGGTCCCGCGCCTGCACCCCGTACAGGGAGAAGGACCGGATGAACGCCGTCGCCGACCCGCCGGCCGGCATCGTGCGCGGCGCGGGCCGGTTCGTCATGCACGGCGATCCCGCCGTCCGCCAGGGACCCGGAGCCGGGCGGCCGGTGCGGGGGCGGCTCGGGCCGTGGTCAGGGGGCGGGGAGCGGGGCCGGGTGGGCGTCGCGGCGGAGCAGGGCCGCGTACCGGCCGTTCCGTTCGAGCAGCTCCTCGTGCGTGCCGCGCTCGGCGACCCGGCCGTCCTCCAGGACGACGATCTGGTCGGCGTCGCGGACGGTGGAGAGGCGGTGCGCGATGGTGAGGGTGGTGCGCCCGGCGGAGAGGGCGTCGATGGCCCGTTGCACGGCGTGTTCGGTACGGGTGTCGAGCGCGCTGGTCGCCTCGTCGAGGATCAGCACCGGCGGGTCCCGCAGGATCGTGCGGGCGATGGCGAGGCGCTGCTTCTCGCCGCCCGAGAAGCGGTGCCCGCGCTCGCCGACCAGGGTGTCGTAGCCGTCGGGCAGGGAGGCGATGTGGTCGTGGATCTGCGCGGCGCGGGCGGCGGCCTCCACCTCCTCGTCGGTGGCGTCCGGTTTGGCGAAGCGGAGATTGTCGGCGACGGAGGCGTGGAAGAGGTACGTCTCCTGGGAGACCACGCCGACCGCTCGGGCGAGGGTGTCGAAGTCCAGGTCGCGGACGTCGACCCCGTCGAGCGTGACCCGGCCGCCGGTGACGTCGTACAGCCGGGGCACCAGATAGCTCAGCGTCGACTTGCCGGAGCCGGTGGGCCCGACGACCGCCAGGCTCCCGCCGGCGGGCACGGACACGTCGATGCCGGAGAGGGTGGGGCCGTGCTTCTCGTCGTAGCCGAAGTCGACGTCCTCGAAGGCGACCGCGCCCCGGATCCTCTCCAGGCGGACGGGGTCGGCCGGCTCGGTGATGTCCACCGTGAGGTCGAGGTATTCGAAGATCCGCTGGAAGAGGGCGAGGGAGGTCTGCATCTGCACCCCGGTGGAGAGCAGGCTCACGACCGGGCGGAACAGCCCCTGCTGGAGGGTGACGAAGGCGACGAGCGTGCCGATGGAGACGGCGGGGGCGCCGGGGCGGAGGGTGAGGCCCGCCGCCCAGTAGATGACGGCGGGCATGGCGGCCATCACGATGCCGATGGTGGACATCCGCCAGCGGCCGGCCATGCTGGAGCGCACCTCCAGGTCGACCAGGCGCTCGGACTCCTGGGCGAAGCCGCGGGTGAGCGAGTCGGAGCGGCCCATGGTGCGGCCGAGGAGGATGCCGCTGACCGAGAGGGATTCGGTGACGGTGGCGGCCATCGCGGCCATCTGCTTCTGCCGCTGGGTGGTGATCTTCTTGCGCTCCCGGCCGACCCGGCGGCTGATCGCGACGAACACCGGCAGCAGGAGCAGCGAGACGACGGTGAGCCGCCAGTCGAGCGCGAGCATGGCGACGACGGTGGCGATGACGGCCGTGAGGTTGGAGACCAGCGACGTCGCGGTGGAGGTGACCGTGGCCTGCATACCGCCGATGTCGTTGGCGATGCGGGACTGCACCTCGCCGGTGCGGGTCCGGGTGTAGAAGGCGAGCGGCATCCGCTGGAGCTGGGCGTAGACGGCGGTGCGCAGGTCGTGCATGACGCGCTGGCCGACGGTGGTCGAGATCAGCGTCTGGAGTACGCCGAAGACGCTGTTCATCACCGCGGTGAGGATCATGCCGAGCGCCAGCAGGGTCAGCAGCCCGGTCCGCCCCTGCGGGATGGCGGTGTCCAGGATCTCCCGCAGCAGGAACGGCGAGGCGACCGAGACCAGGGACGAGGCGCCGACCAGGAGGCCGACCACGGCGAGGCGGCCGCGGTAGGGGCGGAAAAGGCGGAAGATGCGGCGCAGCTCGGCGGGCGGCTGGGCCGGGTCCCCGGGCGGGGGCGTCCACGTGGGTTCGTCGGGTTTCATGGGCTCCTTCGTCGGGCGTGGGGCGCGGCCGGATGCGTGCGGCTCCCGCATGTCGGGAGCCTAGCTCATTGTTACCTGTACTCACAATGAACAACGTCCTGATATTGTTCCCGCATGGACGCCCCGGATTCCCCCGACGCCGAGACCGACCCCGCATCCGCCGACCCGCTTCCCGCCGGCCCCGCACCGGCCGCCCGCTCGGCCGCCGGGACCGGCGGCCGAGCCGCGCCCGGAGCCCGCGGCCGCCATGAGGCGCACGGCTCGCTCGACGCCGACGGCGTGCTCGCCGAGCAACTGCTGCGGCTCACGCGCAGGCTGCACCGCATCCAGAGCCGCCAACTGGAGCCGATCGGCATCACGCCCGCGCAGTTCCGGCTGCTGCGGACGGTCGCGCAGTACGAGGCGGCCCCCCGGATGGCGGACCTCGCCCAGCGCCTGGAGGTCGTCCCGCGCGCCGTGACGACGCTGGTCGACGCGTTGGAGGCGAGCGGGAGGGTGCGGCGCGCCCCCGATCCGGACAGCCGCCGGGTGGTCCGCGTCGAGATCACCGACGAGGGGCGCGCCACGCTGCGCTCCCTGCGCAGCGCGCGCCGGGCGGCCGCCGAGGAGATCCTGGCGCCGCTGACCGCCGATCAGCGCGCGGTCCTCGGCGGGCTGCTGTCCGCGCTGGTCGACGGGATGCCGGAGCGCCGCTGCTGAGTCCGCGCCGGGCGCGCGGCGCGCGCCGGACGGCCCGGCGCCGCCGAGCCGCCTCTCGCCCCACGCCGGGGGTCGGGCCTCTCGTCCGGGTCATGCCGGGCTCGCGGGGTCCGTGCGCCCGTCCGCGGCGTCGCCGTCGGCCGTCCACGCTCCGCAGCGCACCGGCTCCTCCGCCTCGCGCCCCCGCGCACCGGACCCCGCTCGCCGATCCGGCCCGACCGCCACGGAGGACCCGAGGCTCCGGCCGGGGGCGGTGGGCCGGAAAACCGGTTGCCCCCGGGCGAGGGGAACAGGGAGCCTTGCACGTCACCCCGTTCTTCGAGGTCCGTGTGGATCTCCGCTCACGAGCCCTGGGACGTCATGCAGATTCGCGACCTTCCCTATTCGAATCCCGGCGACCCCGACGTCCGTTCAGGCCCCCGTTTCCTGTGGTGGCTCGGCCGCAACCAGCTCGCGGGGCAGCTCAAGGCCCTCGCCTGGGGGCTGCTCCACCAACTGGGCATCGCCGGCCTCCCGGTCGCCGTGGGGCTCGCCGTGCAGGCCGTCATCGAGCGTTCCGGCGGGCGGCTCGCCATGGCCGGCGGCCTGATCGCGGCCCTCGGCCTCATGATCGCCGTCGGCGACACCATGCTCCACCGCGCCGCCGTGACCAACTGGATCACCGCGGCCGCCCGGCTCCAGCAGTTGCTGGCCCGCAAGACCGCCGAGCTGGGCGCGGCCCTGACACGGCGGGTGGCGGCCGGCGAGGTCGTCGCCGTCTCGACCGGCGACGTGGAGAAGATCGGCTGGTTCGTCGAGGCGCTCTCCCGTTTCGCCGCGGCCGCCACCGCGCTCGTGCTCATCTGCGTGGGCCTGATCCTCTACCTCCCGTCCCTGGGCGTGCTGGTGGCCGTCGCCATGCCGGTGCTCGCCCTGGCCGTCCTGCCGCTGCTGCCCCGCGCCACCCGGCGCGCCGACGAACAGCGCGAGAAGGCCGGGAAGGCGACCGAGCTGGCCTCGGACACCGTGGCCGGGCTGCGGGTGCTGCGCGGCATCGGCGGCGAGGAGCTGTTCCTCGGCCGCTACCGCCGCGCCTCCCAGGAGGTCCGCAGGGCCGCCGTGCGCAGCGCCAGGATGTGGGCGCTGATCTCGTCGGTGCAGGTGCTCCTGCCGGGCGTCCTGCTGATCTCCCTGGTCTGGTACGGGGCGACGCTGGCCCGCGACGGCCGGATCGACGTCGGCCAGTTGGTCACCGTGTACAGCGCGGCCACCCTGATGCTGTTCCCGCTGCGCCACGTGGAGGAGATCGCGATGGCGTACTCCTTCTCCCGGCCGTCCGCCCAGCGCGCGGTCCGGGTGCTGTCGCTGCGCCGCGGCTCGCGCGACCACGTCGGCGACGCGGCCGCCGAGGGCGCGGCCCCGTCCGGCGGCCTCTACGACCCGGCCACCGGGTTGATGGCCCCGCCGGGCCAGTTCACCGCCGTCGTCTGCGGCGATCCGGACGAGGCGGGCCGGCTGGCCGAACGGCTCGGCGGCCACGCGCAGACCGATGACGCCGAGGCGGACGGGGGGAAGGCGCAGGCGGCTCCGTCCGTGCTGCTCGGCGCGGTCGCCCTGGACGACATCCCGCTGGAGGCCGCCCGCGCCGCCGTCCTGGTGCAGGACAAGGACCCGGTGCTGCTGTCCGGGACGCTCGCAGAGCTGCTGGACGTCCCGGCCTCGGGCCAGGTCACCGCCGACGAGGCGTTGGAGGCGGCCCAGTGCGGAGACGTGCTCAGCGCCCTGGCGCAGGCCGCCCCCGACAACGGCGGGGACCCGATGCGGACCCGGATCACGGAGCGCGGCCGGTCGCTCTCCGGCGGCCAGCGCCAGCGTCTGGCGCTGGCCCGGTCCCTGGTCACCGACCCGGAGGCGCTGGTGCTGGACGAGCCGACCTCGGCGGTCGACTCGCACACGGAGGCGCGGGTCGCCGCCGGGATCGCGCGGCTGCGCCGGGGCCGTACGACGGTGGCCTTCGCCTCGTCCCCGCTGCTGCTCGACGTCGCCGACCGGGTGGTCCTCGTCCACGAGGGCACGGCGGTCGCCGTGGGCGCCCACCGCGAACTCCTGCGCACCGAACCGCGCTACCGGGCGGTCGTCACGCGGGAGACCGACGCGGAGGCGGCGGCCGCGGCGGGCGACGCGACCGTCCCCGCCATGAAGAACGTCCAGGGAATCGAGGAGAGGGCATGATCGGCGTCGCACCCCCGGCGTACGACCCCGCGGCCCCGGAGTCGGCGACGACCCTGCCCGTGGGCACCCCGACGACCGTGCGGAGGTACGTACGGAGTCTGCTGCGGCGGCACCGCCGGGCGTTCGCCGTCCTGATCGCCGTCAACGCGGTGGCGGTGATCGCGTCGATCACCGGACCGTACCTGCTCGGCGGGCTGGTGGAGGACCTGTCCCGCGGGGTCTCCGACCTGCGGCTGGAGCGCACCGCGGCGATCTTCGCGCTGGCGCTGGCCGTCCAGACCGTCTTCACCCGCAGCATGAGGCTGCGCGGGGCGATGCTGGGCGAGGAGATGCTCGCAGACCTGCGCGAGGACTTCCTCGTCCGGTCCGTCGGCCTGCCGCCGGGGGTCCTGGAGCGGGCCGGGACCGGCGATCTGCTGTCCCGGATCACCACGGACATCGACCGGTTGGCCAACGCGATGCGCGAGGCCGTGCCCCAGTTGGCGATCGGCGTGGTGTGGGCCGGGCTGCTGCTCGGCGCGATGACGGTGACCGCTCCCCCGCTGGCGCTGGCCGTGCTGGTCGCGCTGCCGGTGCTGGTCGTCGGCTGCCGCTGGTACTTCCGGCGGGCCCCCTCGGCGTACCGCTCGGAGGCCGCCGGTTACGCGGCCGTCGCCGCGATGCTCGCGGAGACCGTGGACGCCGGGCGGACCGTGGAGGCGCACCGCCTCGGCGCCCGCCGGGTGGAGCTGTCGGACCGTCGGATCGCCCAGTGGACGGCGTGGGAGCGCTACACGCTGTTCCTGCGCTCGGTGCTGTTCCCCGTCATCAACGCCACGTACGTGACGATCCTCGGCGCGGTCCTGCTGCTCGGCGGCTGGTTCGTGCTGGAGGGGTGGCTCACCGTCGGGCAGTTGACCACGGGGGCGCTGCTGGCCCAGATGATGGTCGACCCGATCGGACTGATCCTGCGCTGGTACGACGAGCTCCAGGTGGCCCAGGTGTCGCTGGCGCGGCTGGTCGGCGTCCGGGAGATCGAGCCGGACGCGGGCGAGGCCGAGGTCGGGCCCGACGGCCGGGAGGTCCGCGCGGACGGCGTCCGCTTCGGGTACCGGGAGGGCGTCGACGTCCTGCACCGGGTCTCGCTCGACGTCGCTCCGGGCACGCGGCTCGCCCTGGTCGGCCCCTCCGGGGCGGGCAAGTCGACGCTGGGCCGCCTGCTGGCCGGGATCTACGCCCCGCGCGCCGGCGAGGTGACGCTGGGCGGGGCGGAGTTGTCGCGGATGACCGCGGAGCGGGTCCGCGAGCACGTGGCCCTCGTCAACCAGGAGCACCACGTCTTCGTCGGTTCGCTGCGGGACAACCTCCTGCTGGCCCGCGACGGGGCTCAGGACGCGGAGCTGTGGGCCGCGCTGGGGGCGGTCGACGCGGACGGCTGGGCGAAGGCCCTCGACGAGGGGCTGGACACCGAGGTCGGTTCGGGCGGGTCCGCGCTGACCCCGGCGCAGGCGCAGCAGATCGCGCTGGCCCGGCTCGTCCTGGCCGATCCGCACACCCTGGTGCTGGACGAGGCGACCTCGCTGCTCGACCCTCGGGCGGCCCGCCATCTGGAGCGGTCGCTGGCCCGTGTGCTGGAAGGGCGCACGGTGATCGCGATCGCGCACCGGCTGCACACGGCGCACGACGCGGACGTGATCGCGGTGGTGGAGGACGGCCGGATCAGCGAGCTGGGCAGCCATGACGAGCTGGTGGCGGCGGACGGCGCGTACGCCTCGCTGTGGCGGTCCTGGCACGGGTGACGTCAGCCGCTTCGGGACGGGCCGGGCGGCCGGGCGGACAGCCGGCCGCCCGGCCCGTCCGCGTCCCCGGCGGCGGGGTGCGCGGCCGTGCCGCCCCCGCGGCAGGGGCCCGTTCGCCGCTGTCGGGAGGCGGACGGAAGAGCATCCGGTGAGGATGAGGGGTGAATCACCCGGTATACGGGGCAGGCGAGCGCAGAACCACGCAAGCCCGAGAAGGGACGCAGACCGTGGCACCACCCAGGATTCTCGTTGTCGGCGCCGGCTTCGCAGGCGTCGAGTGCGTACGCCGTCTGGAGCGCAGGCTCGCTCCGGGAGAGGCGCAGATCACGCTCGTCACACCGTTCTCCTACCAGTTGTACCTGCCACTGCTCCCCCAAGTGGCGTCCGGGGTGCTCACCCCCCAGTCGATCGCCGTGTCGCTGCGGCGCAGCAGCCGCCACCGCACCCGCATCGTGCCCGGCGGGGCGATCGGCGTGGACACGGCGGCGAAGGTCTGCGTGATCCGCAAGATCACGGACGAGATCGTGAACGAGCCGTACGACTACATCGTGCTGGCCGCGGGCAGCGTCACCCGCACCTTCGACATCCCCGGACTGCTCGACAACGCCCGCGGGATGAAGACGCTGGCCGAGGCCGCCTACATCCGGGACCACGTCATCGCGCAGCTGGACCTCGCGGACGCCAGCCAGGACGAGGCCGAGCGGGCCTCCCGGCTCCAGTTCGTCGTGGTCGGCGGCGGTTACGCGGGCACCGAGACGGCGGCGTGCCTCCAGCGCCTCACCACCAGCGCCGTCCGGCACTATCCGCGGCTGGACCCGAAGCTGATCAAGTGGCATCTGATCGACATCGCCCCCAAGCTGATGCCCGAGCTGGGCGACAAGCTGGGGCGGAGCGCCCTGGAGGTGCTCCGGAAGCGGAACATCGAGGTGTCGCTGGGGGTCTCGATCGCCGAGGCGGGGCCGGAGGAGGTCACGTTCACCGACGGGCGGGTGCTGCCCTGCCGGACCCTGATCTGGACCGCCGGCGTGGCCGCCAGCCCGCTGGTCGCCACCCTGGGCGCGGAGACGGTGCGCGGCCGGCTCGCCGTGACGCCCCAACTGCGGGTGCCGAACTCCACGGACGTGTTCTCGCTCGGCGACGCCGCCGCCGTCCCCGACCTGGCGAAGGGCGACGGGGCGGTCTGCCCGCCGACCGCGCAGCACGCCATGCGCCAGGGCCGGGTGGTGGCGGACAACCTGATCGCGTCCCTGCGCGGCGAGCCGCTGCGCGACTACGTCCACAAGGACCTGGGGCTCGTGGTGGACCTGGGCGGCCGGGACGCGGTGTCCAAGCCGCTGGGCATCGAGCTGCACGGGCTGCCCGCGCAGGCCGTGGCGCGCGGATACCACTGGTCGGCGCTGCGGACGAACGTCGCCAAGACGCGGGTCATGACGAACTGGCTGCTGAACGCGGTCGCCGGCGACGACTTCGTACGCACCGGATTCCAGGCCCGCAACCCGGCGAAGCTGCGGGACTTCGAGTACACGGACGCCTATCTGACGCCCGAGCAGATCAAGGCGCACACCCAGTCGGCGGTCATCGGCCGCTGACCGCCGGACGGCCACGTGACCGCGCCCGGCGCCCGCCGGGCGCGGTCACGGCTGCCGGGACAGGACGGTCTCCACGGTGTCCGCCTCCCGTGCGTCCTTGTCCTCCCGGTGGCGCAGGACCCGCGCGAAGCGCAGGGTGACCCCGGCGGGGTAGCGCGTGGAGCGCTGGAGCCCGTCGTAGGCGATCTCCACGACCAGCTCCGGCCGTACGGTGACGACGTGGCCGTCGTCCTCGACGGCCAGCTCCAGCAGCCGTTCGGTCTGCCACTCCAGCATGGCGTCGGTCAGCCCCTTGAACGTCTTGCCGAGCATCGTGAAGGCGCCGTCGGGCCGCCGCGCCCCCAGGTGCAGGTTGGAGAGCCGGCCCGTGCGCCGGCCGTGCCCCCATTCGGCCGCCAGCACCACCAGGTCCAGGGTGTGCACCGGTTTCACCTTCAGCCAGGCCGCGCCCCGGCGGCCCGCGCTGTAGGCGGCGGTCAGCTCCTTGACGACCACGCCCTCGTGGCCGCGCTCCAGCGTCCGGGCGAGGAACGCTTCGGCGCTCGCGCGGGCACGGGGGTCCTCCGGGTCGGCGACGAGGGTGCGCCGGACGCGCAGGGCCTCCGGGAGCAGGCGCTCCAGGGCCGCGTGGCGGTCGGTGTAGGGGATGTCGAGCAGGTCCTCGCCGTCCACCGAGAGCGCGTCGAAGAAGACCGGGACGACGGGCACGTGCGCCGCCGCTCGGGCGACGTCCCGCCGGGAGCCCACCCGAGCGGCGGTCTCCTGGAACGACCGCGGCCTGCCGTCCTCCCCCAGGGCGATCACCTCGCCGTCGAGGACGAGCCGGCCGGCCGGCAGCGCGGCGACGGCGGCGACGAGTTCGGGCAGCCGGTCGGTGATGTCGTCGAGGGTCCGGGTGAAGGCGCGGACCCGCTCGCCGTCGCGGTGCACCTGCACCCGGATGCCGTCGAGCTTCTCCTCGACGGCGCACGGGCCCAGCCGGTCGACGGCCTCGCCGACCGAGGCGGCCGTGTGCGCGAGCATCGGGTGGACGGGCCGCCCCACGGTGAGGCGGAAGGCCGCGAGCGCTCCGGGGCCCTGCGCGAGCAGGACCCGCGCGACCTCCTGGAGCGACCCGGCGAGCATCACGGCGCGCCGGACGTCGGCGGGCGGGGCTCCGGCGGCGACGGCCAGCGCGTCCACGGCGACGGCGTCCAGCGCCCCCTGGCGCACCTCGCCGGTGAGCAGGGCGCGCAGGAAGCGCTGCTCGTCCGCGGTGGCCGCGCCGAACAGGGCGCGCAGCCGCTCGCGCCGCAGGGCCTGGGAGCCGGGGCCGGCGACGGCGGCGAGCGCGGTCAGCTCGGCGTCGACCCGCCGCACGGTGAGGGAGGCCTCGGCCGCGGGCGGGACGGGGTCGGCGAGGACGCGCGGGCCGACCCCGATCCGGCCCTGGGGCAGCCGCCCGGCGAGGTAGGGGATGACCACGGGCACGTCGTCCGGTCCGGCGTCGCGGAAGAGGCCGGCGAGGAGGGCGACCTTCCGGGACCGGGCGGAGGCGGCGGCGACGTCGAGGGACACCTGGGCGAGCTCGGCGAGCAACATGCTGCCATGGTGCTACGGGCCGGGGCGCGCCGCCCGCCCGCCGGGGCGGGGCCGCGGCCGGGGCTCCTCAGATGACGTTGAGGGCGGCCGCCCCGCCCACTCCCCCGAGGATCATGAAGGCGGGCATCAGCACCTTCATCTCCACCCAGCTACCGGCCCGGAAGCGCATGGCCTTCGGCGGGCCTATGGGGTGCCAGCGCTTGCGGCCCAGCGGGATCGGCCACAGGATCGGGCAGCCCGAGACGGTGAGCGCGTCGCCGATGTCGTGGACGAGCGCGCCCAGCACGATGGGCAGTCCGAGCCAGAGGTACTCCTGCCCCGGCGCGTCGAACAGCCAGTCGGCCCCGTTGCCGGGCTTGTCCAGGACGCCCGCGAGAATCCACGCGCTGGTCGCGCCGAGCAGCCACACCAGGACGTCGCTGGAGACGCGGGCCGCCCGCCACAGCAGGCCCTCGACCGCGAGGACCAGGTGGACGAAGAGGATCGCGAGGACCGCCCAGCGGCCGCCGGTGACCGCGGCCGCGGAGCAGCCGCCGCCGACCAGGACGGCCCACACCCAGGTGTGGGTCAGGGTGCGGTGGCCGCCGGTGCGGCGGGGGTCGCCGGGGCCCTTGGTCGCCTTGTAGACGGCGTACGAGAGCTTGTCGACGATCTCGCAGACGGTCTTGGATATCGGGCCGAAGGCGCGCGAGATGGTGGCGGACTTGTGGTCGAGGTCGGGGGCCAGGGCGGCTCCCGCGCAGATCAGCGCACCGACGGCCAGGACGGGCCAGGGCATCGCACAGCCCGCCGCCGTCGCCGCCGCGCCCACCCCCAGCCAGGCCGCCGCCCCGGACAGCGAGTGTGCCGGTCCCATCATGAGTCTGTTCCGCCCCCGCGCGTGGTGCGCCCGTCGCCGGTGCGGCGCGGGCTGGTCGAGACCGCAGCGTATCGCCCGTGATCTTCGTGTGGTCCGCCGGTTCCCTCCTCGGGGCGGAAGCCAGGCAAGATGGGGGCGTGACCCTCATCGACCAGCTCCCCCAGACCGCCGACCCGGACGCCCTTTTCGAGGCCTTCTCGTCATGGACCGAGACCCGGGGCATCACCCTTTACCCGGCTCAGGAGGAGGCGCTGATCGAGGTGGTGTCCGGGGCGAACGTGATCCTCTCCACCCCGACCGGCTCCGGCAAGAGCCTGGTGGCGGCGGCCGCGCACTTCACGGCGCTGGCCCAGGACAAGGTCACCTTCTACACCGCGCCGATCAAGGCGCTGGTCTCGGAGAAGTTCTTCGACCTGTGCAAGCTCTTCGGGACCGAGAACGTGGGGATGCTCACCGGCGACGCCTCGGTCAACGCCGACGCCCCGGTGATCTGCTGCACCGCCGAGGTGCTGGCCTCCATCGCGCTGCGCGACGGGCGGTACGCCGACGTCGGCCAGGTCGTGATGGACGAGTTCCACTTCTACGCCGAGCCGGACCGGGGCTGGGCCTGGCAGATCCCGCTGCTGGAGCTTCCGCAGGCCCAGTTCGTGCTGATGTCGGCGACGCTCGGCGACGTCTCGATGTTCGAGAAGGACCTGACCCGGCGGACCGGGCGCCCCACCTCCGTGGTGCGCTCGGCGACCCGCCCGGTGCCGCTGAGCTACGAGTACCGTTTCACGCCGATCACCGAGACGCTGACCGAGCTGCTGGACACCCGGCAGTCGCCCGTCTACATCGTGCACTTCACGCAGGCCGCGGCCGTCGAGCGGGCGCAGTCGCTGATGAGCATCAACATGTGCACCAAGGAGGAGAAGGAGAAGATCGCCGATCTGATCGGCAGCTTCCGCTTCACCACCAAGTTCGGCCAGAACCTCTCCCGTTACGTGCGCCACGGCATCGGGGTGCACCACGCGGGGATGCTGCCCAAGTACCGCCGCCTGGTGGAGAAGCTGGCCCAGGCCGGACTGCTGAAGGTGATCTGCGGTACGGACACGCTCGGCGTCGGCGTCAACGTGCCCATCCGCACGGTGCTGTTCACCGCGCTGACCAAGTACGACGGCACGCGGGTGCGGACGCTGCGGGCGCGGGAGTTCCACCAGATCGCCGGGCGGGCCGGGCGGGCCGGGTTCGACACGGCCGGGTTCGTCGTGGCGCAGGCCCCCGAGCACGTCATCGAGAACGAGAAGGCCGTCAAGAAGGCGGGCGACGACCCCAAGAAGAAGCGCAAGGTGGTCCGCAAGAAGGCCCCGGAGGGGTTCGTCGCCTGGTCGGAGACCACGTTCGACAAGCTGATCCAGTCCGAGCCCGAGCCGCTGAGCTCCCGCTTCCGGGTCACGCACACCATGCTGCTCTCGGTCATCGCGCGCCCCGGCAACGCCTTCGAGGCGATGCGGCGGCTGCTGGAGGACAACCACGAGCCGCGCCGGGCGCAGTTGCGGCACATCCGGCGGGCGATCGCCATCTACCGCTCGCTGCTGGACGGCGGGGTGGTCGAGCGGCTGGAGACGCCGGACGCCGAGGGCCGGATCGTGCGGCTGACGGTCGACCTCCAGCAGGACTTCGCGCTCAACCAGCCGCTGTCCACGTTCGCGCTGGCCGCGTTCGACCTGCTGGACCCCGAATCCCCCTCGTACGCGCTGGACATGGTCTCGGTCGTCGAGTCGACGCTGGACGATCCCCGGCAGATCCTGGCCGCCCAGCAGAACAAGGCGCGCGGCGAGGCCGTGGGGCGGATGAAGGCGGACGGCGTCGAGTACGAGGAGCGGATGGAGCTGCTCCAGGACGTCACGTACCCCAAGCCGCTGGGCGAGCTGCTGTGGCACGCCTACGACGTCTACCGCAAGAGCCACCCGTGGGTGAGCGACCACCCGGTGTCGCCGAAGTCGGTGATCCGGGACATGTACGAACGGGCCATGACGTTCACGGAGTTCACCTCGCACTACGAGCTGGCCCGGACCGAGGGCATCGTGCTGCGGTATCTGGCCGGCGCGTACAAGGCGCTGGAGCACACGATCCCCGACGACCTGAAGTCGGAGGACCTCCAGGACCTGATCTCCTGGCTGGGCGAGATGGTGCGGCAGGTGGACTCCAGTCTGCTGGACGAGTGGGAGCAGCTCGCCAATCCCGAGGTCGAGACGGCCGAGCAGGCGCAGGAGCGGGCCGACGAGGTCAAGCCGGTCACCGCGAACGCCCGCGCCTTCCGGGTGCTGGTGCGCAACGCGATGTTCCGCCGGGTGGAGCTGGCGGCGCTGGACCGGGTCCGCGACCTGGGCGAGCTGGACGGCGACTCGGGCTGGGACGAGGAGGCGTGGGGCGAGGCGATGGACGCGTACTGGGACGCCCACGACGATCTCGGCACCGGTCCGGACGCGCGCGGCCCGAAGCTGCTGAAGATCGAGGAGGACCCGGCGCACGGGCTGTGGCGGGTCTGGCAGGCGTTCGCCGACCCGGCCGGGGACCATGACTGGGGCATCAAGGCCGAGGTGGACCTGGCCGCGTCCGACGAGGAGGGCCGGGCGGTCGTCCGGGTCACCGAGGTCGGGCAGTTGTGAACGGACCCCTGACCAAGACGGCGGCGCACCGGCCGCGGAAGTGGAGAGCGAGCGCATGACGAACCCGGCCGAGCGTCTGGTGGACCTTCTGGACCTGGAGCGGATCGAGGTCGACATCTTCCGCGGCCGCAGCCCCGAGGAGTCCCTGCAGCGGGTCTTCGGCGGGCAGGTGGCGGGCCAGGCCCTGGTGGCGGCGGGGCGGACGGTCGGCGCGGACCGGCCGGTGCACTCGCTGCACGCCTACTTCCTGCGTCCGGGCCGCCCCGGCGTGCCGATCGTGTACCAGGTGGAGCGGGTCCGCGACGGCCGGTCCTTCACCACCCGGCGGGTGACGGCCGTGCAGGAGGGCCGGACGATCTTCAACCTGACGGCGTCCTTCCACCGCCCGGAGGAGGCCGCCTTCGAGCACCAGTTGCCGCCGGCCCGCATCGTCCCGGACCCGGAGGAGCTGCCGACGGTCGCCGAGGAGGTGCGCGCGTACCTGGGCGCGCTGCCGGAGGCGCTGGAGCGGATGGCCCGCCGCCAGCCTTTCGACATCCGCTACGTGGACCGGCTGCGGTGGACGGCCGAGGAGGTCGAGGAGGCCGACCCGCGCAGCGCGGTGTGGATGCGGGCGGTGGGCCCGCTGGGCGACGACCCGCTGGTGCACACCTGCGCGCTGACGTACGCGAGCGACATGACGCTGCTGGACGCGGTGCGCATCCCGGTGGAGCCGTTGTGGGGGCCGCGCGGCTTCGACATGGCGTCGCTGGACCACGCGATGTGGTTCCACCGCCCGTTCCGGGCGGACGAGTGGTTCCTGTACGACCAGGAGTCGCCGATCGCGACGGGCGGCCGGGGGCTGGCGCGCGGTCGCATCTACGACCGCTCGGGGCGGTTGCTGGTGTCGGTGGTGCAGGAGGGGCTGTTCCGGCGGCTGGACGCGTAGGAGGTCAGACGCCCGGCAGCGGGTCCTGGTCGACCTCGTGGCGGCGGGTGCGGATGCGTGGCGGCGCGGGGTGCAGCTTGGCGTCGCAGGACGGCCCCAGGCCGGTGCGCCGGGAGTCGGCGCCGGTGAGGGGCCGGCCGCAGAGGCGGCAGCGGACGAGGCGGCGGGCCGCCGTTCCACCGCGGTGCGCTTCCCGGCCGACTGCGGGCGACGGCTCGGGGAATGGTTCGGGAGACTGCACGGGAGGATCTGCTCCTTCGCTCTCGGGGGACAGCATAGGGAGCGGCGCCCGGCCCGTCCCGTGCGCCCGGCCCGCCCGGCCCTGCGCCGGACCCGTTTCCGTTGGAGAGGACCCCGCCCCATGACCGAGATCGTCCACGTGTCCGGACCCGAACTGGTGACGTACGCCGACGAGCTGGCCGAACTGCTGGTGGAGACCGTCGAGGAGGGTTTCTCGGTCGGCTTCCTGGCCCCGCTGGACCGGGAGGCGGCCGCCGCCTGGTGGCGGGAGCGCGCGGCGGCCGTCGAGGAGGGGCGGGTCGGCATCTGGATCGCCCGCGACGGCGGGCGGGTGTCGGGGACGATCGCGCTGATCCGGGCGCCGCTGCCGAACGCCCGCCACCGCGCCGAGGTCGCCAAGTTGATGGTCCGCGCCTCGGCCCGCGGCCGGGGGCTGGGCCGCGCGCTGCTGGACGCCGTGGAGGCGCACGCCGTCGCCGAGGGGATCACGCTGCTGGTCCTGGACACCGAGACCGGCAGTCTGGCCGAGCAGGTCTACTGCCGGGCGGGCTGGACGGAGGTGGGGACCGTGCCGGGATACGCGGCCGATCCGGCGGGCATCCTGCAACCGACGACCTTCTACTGCAAGGAGCTCGCCGCCGCGCCGGCGGCGGGCGGCGCCACGCGATGATCCGGGAGAACTCCATGACACTGCACGACATCGAGCTGCGCACCCTCGCGGGTGAGCCGACCACGCTGGGCGCGTACGGCGGCCGGGCGGTCCTGGTGGTGAACGTGGCCTCCCAGTGCGGCCTGACCCCGCAGTACGAGGGCCTGGAGCGGTTGCAGCAGACCTACGGGGACCGGGGGCTGACCGTCCTGGGCGTGCCCTGCAACCAGTTCGCCGGGCAGGAGCCGGGCAGCGCGGAGGAGATCCGGGAGTTCTGCTCGACGACGTACGGCGTCAGCTTCCCGCTGCTGGAGAAGACCGACGTCAACGGCGCGGGGCGGCACCCGCTGTACGCGGAGCTGACGAAGGTGGCGGACGCGGACGGGGAGGCGGGGGACGTCCAGTGGAACTTCGAGAAGTTCCTCCTCTCGCCGGCCGGCGAGCCGGTGGCCCGCTTCCGCCCGGGCAGTGAGCCGGAGTCGGCGCAGGTCGTCGCGGCGATCGAGGGCCAGTTGCCCGGCTGAGCGTGCGTCCGGGGGGCCGTACGGGTGTCCCGTACGGCCCCCCGCCCGTTCCCGCTAGCGGATCGGCATCCCCGACAGCGTCCGGGCGATCACCAGGCGCTGGATCTCGCTGGTGCCCTCGAAGATGGTGTAGATGGCCGCGTCGCGGTGCATCCGCTCGACCGGGTACTCCCGGGTGAAGCCGTTGCCGCCGAGGATCTGGATCGCCTGCGCGGTGACCTCCTTGGCGGTCTCGCTGGCGTAGAGCTTGGACATGGAGCCCTCGGCCGCGGTGAACGGCTTGCCGGTGGTGGCCATCCAGGAGGCCCGCCAGACCAGCAGCCGGGCCGCGTCGATGCGGGTGCGCATGTCGGCGAGCTGGAAGGCGATGCCCTGGTTGTCGATGATCGGCCGGCCGAACTGGCTGCGCGTGCGCGCGTAGTCGAGGGCGACCTCGTACGCGGCGCGCGCGGTGCCCACGGCCATCGCGCCGACGGCCGGGCGGGAGGCCTCGAAGGTGGCCATGGCCGCGTTCTTCATCCGCTCGCCGCCGGCCTGGGCGCGCTCACGGGCGCGGGCGAGGCGCTCGTCGAGCTTGTCCTTGCCGCCGAGGAGGCAGTGGCCGGGGACGCGGACGTCCTCCAGGACCACCTCGGCGGTGTGGGAGGCGCGGATGCCGTGCTTCTTGAACTTCTGCCCCTGGGTGAGGCCGGGGGTGTCCGGGGGGACGATGAAGGAGGCGTGCCCCTTGGAGCCGAGGTCGGGGTCGACGACGGCGACCACGACGTGGACGTTGGCTATGCCGCCGTTGGTCGCCCAGGTCTTGGTCCCGTTGAGGACCCACTCGTCCTTGGCCCCGTCGTAGACGGCCCTCGTGCGCATCGAGGCGACGTCGGAGCCGGCGTCGGGCTCGGACGAGCAGAAGGCGGCGAGCTTCACGTCGTCGGGGTCGCCGTACATCTGGGGTATCCAGGTGCCGATCTGCTCCTCGGTGCCGTTGGCGAGGACGCCCACGGCCGCCAGGCCCGTGCCGACGATCGACAGGGCGATGCCCGCGTCGCCCCAGAACAGCTCTTCCATAGCCATGGGGATGCCGAGCCCCGTAGGGTCGAAGAACTGCTGGGCGTAGAAGTCGAGCGAGTAGATGCCGACCTTGGCCGCCTCCTGGATGACGGGCCAGGGCGTCTCCTCACGCTCGTCCCACTCCGAGGCGGCGGGGCGGATGACATCCGCCGCGAAGCCGTGGAGCCAGTCGCGGACCTGCTTCTGGTCGTCGTTGAGCTCAAGCGTGAACTCGGCCATGTTTCCCCTCCGGGCACTGCGGCGAAAAACGAGTGTTACTTCCGGTAACAACAGTGTGTTACCGGCAAGTAGCAACTGTCAACCACCCCGGAACCGATCGGCCGCCCCGTTCGGCGGGGTGTTACGTTGCGCAGGCGTGCAGAAGCGGTGCGAGGGCGCCGCGTGACCTGGGGTGGGAGAGACGAACATGGAGACCGCAGCAGGCGCCGGGCCGCGGCGGACCGCGGCCGGACGCCGCCGCGAGCTGCTCGAAGCCGCGGACCGGGTGGTGCTCAGGGACGGCCCCCGCGCCTCGATGAACGCGATCGCCGCCGAGGCCGGGATCACCAAGCCCATCCTCTACCGCCACTTCGGGGACAAGGGCGGGCTCTACCGCGCCCTCGCCAAGCGCCACACCGACGCCCTCCTGAGCGCCCTGCGCGCGGCCCTGGACGCCCCGGCAGACCGCCGCGAACGGGTGGAGTCGACGCTCGACACCTACCTCGCCGCGATCGAGGCGCGCCCGCAGGTCTACCGCTTCCTGATGCACCCCTCCGACAGCCCCGGCGACCCCGCCGCCGCCTCCCCCGAGCAGGGCTTCGACGTGGGCCGCCACTCCGCCCCGCTGCTGCGCCGGCTCGGCGAGGAGCTGGGACAGGTGATCGCCGAGCGGGTGGACCTGGGGCCCGGCGGCGAGCAGACGGCCCGGATCTGGGGCCACGGCATCGTCGGCATGATGCACGCGGCGGGCGACTGGTGGCTCGGCGACCGCCCCTGCTCGCGGGAGCGCCTGGTGAGCAGCCTCGCCGACCTGCTGTGGGGCCGGCTCTCGGAGGCCGGCGACCTCCAGGGCGGTCCGGGGTTCTGACCCGCCGGTCCGCCGTCAGCCCTCGCGGCCCCAGGGGGCCCGGCGCGCCGCGCGCAGCAGCCTGGCCCGCCGCAGACCGGTCAGCCGATCGGCGTAGACCCGGCCCTCCAGATGGTCGCACTCGTGCTGGAGGCAGCGGGCGAACCAGCCGGCGCCCGCGATCCGCACCGGTTCGCCCGTCATCGTCAGCCCCTCGACCACCGCGCGGTCGAAGCGGTCCGTGGCCGCTTCCAGGCCGGGAAGCGACAGACAGCCCTCCGGTCCGCGTACGGTGAGTCCGTCCGCCTCGACCAGGGCGGGATTGACCACGTGCCCCAGATGGCGGACGTCGTCGTCGTCCGGGCAGTCGTAGACGAACACCTTGAGCGGGACGCCGATCTGGTTGGCGGCGAGCCCGACGCCCTGTGCGGCGTACATCGTGGCGAACATGTCCTCGACCAGCCGCGCGAGCGACGGGCCGAAGTCGGTGACGTCCTCGCAGGGGCGGTGGAGCACCGGGTCGCCGAGCAGGCTCATCTCCCGGACGAGTCCGGAACTGCCGGGGATCGGGCGGTTTCGCATGGCGGCAAGCCTACGTTCCGCGGGGGCCGGGGCGTTCCCGCGGTGCCGCGGTGCGGTCGCCGCGCCGGACATCGATAGGCTGGGCGCGGACCGATGCAAGGAGGATCTAGGACGATGGCAGGCAACACGGAGCCGTTGTCGCCGCGGGCCAAACTGGCCGTGACGGCGGGCAAGGCCGCGGCGGCGGTGTCACGCGCCGCGGGGCGGGGCAGCGGATCGGTGATCGGCGGCCGGGTGGCGCTCAAGCTCGACCCCGACCTGCTGGGGCGGCTGGCGCAGCACCTGGACGTGATCCTCGTCTCGGCGACGAACGGCAAGACGACCACCACCCGGCTCATCGCCGAGGCGCTGCGGGCCGCCGGGCCCGTGGTGTCCAACGCGCTGGGCGCGAACATGCCCGCGGGCATCACCTCGGCGCTGGCCGGCGGCTCGGACGCGAAGTACGGCGTGATCGAGGTCGACGAGAAGTACCTGGCGGGCGTCGCCCGCGACACCACGCCGAAGGCGATCGCGCTGCTCAACCTCTCGCGCGACCAGCTCGACCGCGCGGCGGAGACCCGGATGCTCGCGGAGCACTGGCGCGAGGGGCTGGCCGGCTCCAAGGCCGTGATCATCGCGAACGCGGACGACCCGCTGATCGTCTGGGCCGCCTCGTCCTCCGCCAACGTGGTGTGGGTGGCGGCCGGTCAGGCGTGGAAGGACGACGCCTGGTCCTGCCCCTCCTGCGGCGGGGTGATGCAGCGTCCGGGCGACGACTGGTTCTGCGGGCAGTGCGGCTTCCGGCGCCCCGCCCCGAGCTGGGCGCTCAACGGCGACTACGTCCTGGACCCGCACGGGTCGGCCTGGCCGATCCACCTCCAGTTGCCGGGCCGGGCCAACAAGGCGAACGCCACCAGCTCGGCGGCCGTGGCCGCCGTCTTCGGGGTGCCGCCGCAGGTCGCGCTGGAGCGGATGTACCAGGTGCAGGCGGTGGCCGGACGCTACGACGTCGTCACCTTCCACCACCGCGAGCTGCGCCTGCTGCTGGCGAAGAACCCGGCGGGCTGGCTGGAGACGTTCTCCCTGATCGACCCGCCCCCGACGCCGGTGATCCTGTCCGTGAACGCGCGCGGCGCGGACGGCACGGACACCTCCTGGCTGTGGGACGTGGACTACACCCAGCTCTCCGGCCACCCGATCTTCGTGCTCGGCGACCGCAAGCTCGACCTCGCGGTCCGCCTGGAAGTGGCCGGGCTGGACTTCCGGGTCTGCGAGAACCTCGACGAGGCCGTGCAGTACGCCCCGCCCGGCCGCATCGAGGTCATCGCCAACTACACCGCCTTCCAGGATCTGCGCCGTCGTGTCGGCAACTGACCCCGGCCCCGGCCACCTCCGGAGAGGACGAAGCATGAGCAACAACGGTCTGCGTCTGGTCTGGGTCTACCCCGACCTGCTCAGCACCTACGGCGACCAGGGCAACGCCCTGGTCGTGGAGCGGCGGGCCCGGCAGCGCGGTCTGGACGTGCAGCGCGTCGACGTGCGCAGCGACCAGCCGGTGCCCACGTCGGGCGACATCTACCTGATCGGCGGCGGCGAGGACCGGCCGCAGCGGCTGGCGGCCGAGCGGCTGCGCCGCGACGGCGGGCTGAGCCGGGCCGCGTCCAACGGCGCGATCATCTTCTCGGTCTGCGCGGGCTACCAGATCCTCGGCCACGAGTTCGTCAACGACCTCGGCGAGCGCGAGGCCGGGCTCGGGCTGCTCGACGTGGTCTCGACCCGCGGCGAGGGGGCCCGGTGCGTCGGCGACGTGCTGGCGGACATCGACCCCCGCCTCGGCCTGCCGCCGCTGACCGGGTTCGAGAACCACCAGGGCGTCACCCATCTCGGCCCGACGGCACGGCCGTTCGCGCGGGTGCAGTTCGGCCGGGGCAACGGGACCGGGGACGGCACGGAGGGCGCGTACAACGACACGGTGTTCGGGACGTACATGCACGGCCCCGTGATGGCCCGCAACCCGCAGATCGCCGATCTGCTGCTGAAGCTGGCCCTCGACGTGAACGCGCTGCCGCCCACGGACGACCGCTGGTACGAGGCGCTGCGCGCCGAGCGGATCGCCTCGGCGACCCAGCCCGCCTGAGGCGGTTTCCGCTCAGCCGAGCGGCGTCCAGCAGGCGGACGGCCGGTTCGGTCCCGCCACCCTGCGCCGGTAGGGTGGCGGGCATCCCGCCGGACGACGTGGTCCGGTCGTCGACCCACGTTGCAAAGGTTCTCGGGCCATGCGCATTGGCGTACTCACCTCCGGAGGCGACTGCCCCGGCCTCAACGCCGTCATCCGCTCCGTCGTACACCGCGCGGTGGTGGACCACAGCGACGAGGTCATCGGGTTCCACGACGGGTGGAGGGGCCTGCTGGAGTGCGACTACCGCAAGCTCGACCTGGACGCGGTGGGCGGCATCCTGTCCCTCGGCGGCACCATCCTCGGCTCCTCCCGCGTCCAGCCCGCGCATCTGCGCGACGGGGTGGAGCGCGCCCGCGGCCATGTGGCGGACCTGGGTCTGGACGCGATCATCCCGATCGGCGGCGAGGGCACCCTGAAGGCCGCCCACCTGCTCTCCGAGGCCGGTCTCCCGATCGTCGGGGTCCCCAAGACGATCGACAACGACATCGCCTCCACCGACGTCACGTTCGGCTTCGACACCGCCGTCGGCGTGGCCACCGAGGCGCTGGACCGGCTGAAGACCACCGCCGAGTCGCACCAGCGGGTGTTGATCGTCGAGGTCATGGGGCGGCACACCGGCTGGATCGCGCTGCACTCCGGCATGGCGGCCGGCGCCCACGCGATCGTGGTCCCCGAGCGCCCCTTCGACATCGACGAGCTGACCGAGCTGGTCGGCAAGCGCTTCTCGGCGGGCAAGAAGTTCGCCATCGTGGTGGTGGCCGAGGGTGCGAAGCCGCGTGAGGGCTCCATGCAGTTCGAACAGGGCGCCAAGGACGTGTACGGCCACGAGCGGTTCGCCGGTGTGGCGACGCAGCTCTCCGTGGAGCTTGAGCAGCGGCTCGGCAAGGAGGCCCGCCCGGTCATCCTCGGCCACGTCCAGCGCGGCGGCACCCCGACGGCGTACGACCGGGTCTTGGCGACCCGGTTCGGCTGGCACGCGGTGGAGGCGGCGCACCGGGGCGAGTTCGGCATGTTGACGGCGCTGCGCGGCACCGACATCGCCATGGTTCCGCTGGCGGAAGCGGTGGCGACGCTGAAGACGGTCCCGGCCGAGCGGTACGCCGAGGCGGAGTGCGTGCTGTAGGGGGGCCGCGGTCCCTCGAACCGGCCCCCGCCGCGCGGGGGGGCGGGGGGGGGTTTGGTCTTGGCCGGAAAACAGGCACAAAACAGAGGGGTCCCCCACCAGAGGGGGAGAAAGAGGCCCCCCCGGAC
>NZ_JBVJCD010000008.1:0-113884 GCF_055588985.1 Streptomyces sp. NPDC041970 | reverse complement strand
ACTCCCAAAGAAAAAGACACGAGGGGGGGATAGGGGGGAGTGTGGTGGGGGGGGGGCCCCCGCTCCCGGAAACCCCCCTCCACCGAGAGCGCGGCCGGGGGCGGTTCTACTCTGGACCGGACAACCGGCACGAAACGGGGACGTCCCCAGCGGGAGTGAACAGATGGATCACAGCGGGCACGGCATGAACACGGATCTGCCGCCGTTCACGCTGGGGCGGGGGCTGGAGTTCTCCGCCGACCCGTTCTTCCTGATCGGCTGCCTCCTGGCGCTGGCCCTGTACGGGTACGGCGTGGCGCGGCTGCGACGGCGCGGGGACGGCTGGCCGGTGGGCCGGATCGTGTTCTTCGCCGCGGGGGTGCTCAGCATCGCCCTGGTGATGTGCACCAAGCTGAACGACTACGGCATGGTCATGTTCAGCGTGCACATGGTGCAGCACATGGTGATCAGCATGGTGGCGCCGATCCTGCTGCTGCTCGGCGCCCCGGTGACGCTGGCGCTGCGCGCGCTGCCGCCGGCGGGCCGGGGACGGACCGGGCCGCGCGAACTGCTGCTGAAGCTGCTGCACAGCCGCTACATGAAGGTCGTCACGCATCCGGTCTTCACGATCCCGCTGTTCATCGCGAGCCTGTACGCCCTGTACTTCACGCCGATCTTCGACTTCCTGATGGGTTCGACGCCGGGTCACCTGGGCATGATGGTGCACTTCCTCGCCGTCGGCCTGGTCTTCTTCTGGCCGATCATGGGCGTCGATCCGGGGCCGCACCGGCCGGGGTACGTGATGCGGATGCTGGAGCTGTTCGCGGGAATGCCGTTCCACGCGTTCTTCGGCATCGCCCTGATGATGGCGTCGACGCCGATGGTGGAGACGTACCAGGACCCTCCGGCCTCGCTGGGCATCGACGCGCTGAGCGACCAGAACTGGGCCGGGGGCATCGCGTGGGCCTTCAGCGAGATCCCGTCCGTGCTGGTGCTGATCGCCCTGGTCTTCCAGTGGTACCGCTCCGACCAGCGCACCGCGCGGCGCTCGGACCGGGCCGCCGACCGCGACGGCGACAAGGAGCTGGCGGCGTACAACGCCTACCTCGCCTCGTTGCAGGCGCGCGGCCAGTAGCGCGCGGGGCGCGACCGGGGTGACCATGGGGGCAACGGCCGCGCGGCCGGCGAGGAGCGTGCGCGCATGTCCGGATCGACGAAGACCATGGGATACCTGACCGTCGGGGCGCTGGTCGCGGTGACCGCGTACACGGTGGCGCTGGGAAGCAGCGGCTGGCTGTGGTTCGCCTGGGTGGTGCTCGGCCTGTGCACCCTCGGGATGCTGGCCGTGCGGGACACCTGACCGTTCCGCGGGCGGTGACGCCTGAGGGGCCGGAGGGCGGGTACGAGCCGGGTGACCGGTTCGCCACGGTCGTCCGACGGCTCCGGGGCCCGCGCCGGGAACCCCCGGCACCGCCGTGACGTGGTAAGACGCAGCCAAGACGCCGACCGGCAGAGCGAGGTGCACCGACAAGGTGTTCTATTACGTCTTGAAGTACGTCGTGCTGGGTCCCGTGCTGCGGCTGCTGTTCCGGCCCCGCATCGAGGGCCTGGAGAACATCCCCGAGGAGGGCGCGGCGATCGTCGCGGGCAACCACCTCTCCTTCTCCGACCACTTCCTCATGCCGGCCATCCTCAAGCGCCGCATCACCTTCCTGGCGAAGGCGGAGTACTTCACGGGGCCGGGCCTCAAGGGCCGGCTGACCGCGGCGTTCTTCCGCAGCGCCGGGCAGATCCCGGTGGACCGCTCCGGCAAGGACGCGGGGCGGGCCGCGATCCGCGAGGGGCTCGGGGTGCTGGGCCGGGGCGAGCTGCTGGGGATCTACCCGGAGGGGACCCGCTCGCACGACGGGCGGCTCTACAAGGGCAAGGTCGGGGTCGCGGTGATGGCGATCACCGCTCAGGTCCCGGTGATCCCCTGCGCCATGGTGGGCACCTTCGAGATCCAGCCGCCCGGCCAGGTCGTGCCGAAAATCAAGCGGGTCGCCATCCGGTTCGGCGAGCCGCTGGACTTCTCGCGCTACGCGGGCATGGAGGACCAGAAGGCCGCGATCCGGGCGGTGACGGACGAGATCATGTACGCGATCCTCACCCTGTCGGGTCAGGAGTACGTGGACGAGTACGCGGCGAAGGTGAAGGCGGTCGAGCAGGAGGCCGCGCCGCGCCGAGGGTTCCCGAAGGCGCGACGCTGACGGCGGATACGCCGCGGGCGTAGGAATCCGCCCGGCCGGGTCCGCGGCCCTTAGCGTCGTCCGCATGAGTCGAGGACGCGCATGGGTGCTGGGAGCGACGGGTCAGATCGGGCGGGCGGCGGTGCACGCGCTGGCCGCGGACGGCTGGGAGGTGACCGCCGCCTCACGGGGCGGCGGCCGGGACGCGGGGTGGGACGACGGGGTCCGGGCGGTGCCGCTCGACCGGGACGAGGAGGGGGCGCTGGAAGGGGCCCTGGGCGACGGCTGCGACGTGCTGGTCGACATGGTGGCCTTCGGCGGGTCGCACGCCCGGCAGTTGACCGGGCTGGCCGACCGGATCGGTTCGGCGGTCGTGGTCTCCAGCGGCGCGGTGTACGAGGACGCCTCGGGCCGGAGCTTCGACACCCAGGACCGGAGCGACGGCTTCCCCCGCTACCCGGTGCCGATACCGGAGACGCAGCGCACGGTGGAGCCGGGGGACGCCTCGTACGGGACCCGGAAGGTCCTGCTGGAGCGGGAGCTGCTGGCGGCCGGCGCGACCCTGCCGACGACCCTCCTGCGGGCGGGCGCGGTCCACGGGCCGTACTGCCGCACCCCGCGCGAGCTGTACTTCGTGAAGCGGCTGGTCGACGGACGGCGCCGCCGGGTCCTCGCGTACGGCGGGCAGAGCCGCTTCCACCCGCTCCACGTCGCCAACGCGGCGGAGCTGATCCGGCTGGCCGCCCGGCGGCCCGGCTCGCGCGTGCTCAACGCGGCGGACCCGCAGGCTCCCACGGTGGCCGAGATCGCCTCCGCCGTCGACCGGGTGATGGGGCGGCGGACGGAGACGGTGCTGCTCGACGGCGCGCCGCCCGAGGGGCACGTCGGCGAGACGCCCTGGAGCGGCGCCCATCCCGTGGTGTTCGACATGACCGCCGCCGAGCGGCAGCTCGGATACCGGCCGGTGACGGGGTACGCGGAATCGCTGCCGGCGACGGTCGAGTGGCTCGCCGGGGAGCTGGCGGGGCGGGACTGGCGCGAGGCGTTCCCGAAGATGCTGAGCAACTACGGCGCACACCTCTTCGACTACGCGGCCGAGGACGCCTGGCTGGCGGAGCACGACCGGCGCGGCCGATGAACACGGCTCGGCGGGGGGCGGATCGCCTCCCACGCCGAGCCGGCGGGGCGGGGCGGTACGGGGTCGGGCGTCGCGGTCGCCGTGGCCCCGGTGCTCGGCGGCGATGCCGAAGCGCCGCCGACCGCGTCCCGCGCACCCGTCACCACCGCGCACCGCCCATCGCACCCAGAGAGGCACCGCCATGATCCGCCCCGCCGCCCGATACGTACTCCCCCAGTTCACCGAGCGCACCGCGACCGGGACCCGGACGCTGGACCCCTACTCCAAGCTGCTGTCCGAGCGCATCGTCTTCCTCGGCAGCCCGATCGACGACACGGCGGCGAGCGATCTGATCGCCCAGTTCATGTACCTGGAGCACGCCGAGCCCGACCGGCCGCTGTCCCTCTACATCAACTCCCCCGGCGGCACGTTCGGGGCGATGGCGGCGGTCTACGACACGATGCAGTACCTGACGTGCGAGGTGGAGACCTTCTGCCTCGGGCAGGCCGGCTCCTACGCGGCGGCCCTGCTGGCGGCCGGGGCTCCGGGGCGGCGACATGCCCTGCCCGGTGCGCGGGTAGTCGTCCAGCAACCCGCACTGGAGGAGCCGATGCGGGGCCAGCCGTCCGACCTGGCGATCCACGCCCGCGAACTGGTCCGCACCCGCGAGATGTTCGCGGCCATGCTGGTCCGGCACACGGGCCGGAGCGCCGAGCGGATCACCGACGACATCGAGCGCGACACCATCCTCGACGCGCAGGCCGCCCGCGCCTACGGGCTGGTGGACCACGTCGTGGGGAACCGCGCCCTCTCCCAGCCGCCGTACGACGCGAGGTGACCCGCCGATGGAGCCGCCCCCTCTCCCGCCCCTGCCCGCGCTGACGCGCGCCGAGGGCGAGTTCGTCGACTGCTACCTGGCCGTGCTCGACCAGGTCGGCCGGATCAACCCGGCCCGAGGCAGCGACACCTACAGCGCGCTGCGGGCCGCCCAGGCCCTGGCGTCCAAGGCGGCGGCGCTGCGCGACGCCCTGGCCCTGATGCACGAGCGGGGTGAGGCGCACATCCACGCGGCCACCCTGGCGCGGGCGCTGCGCGCCCTGGACGGGGAGCGCCGGGCGGGCCGCGTCGCCGTGCCGCCGCCGGCGGACTGAGCGGCGCCGCCCACCGGGGCGGCCGTTCGGCGCACCGCGCGACACGCCCGGCGCGCGCGCCGATCGCCTCGCTCTTTCGGCGTAGGAGATCACCCTCCCGAGCGAGGTCCCGACTTGCGGCGAACGCCTGAGCCCTACTCGAAATGCACCCTTTCGTCGCTGGTACGGGACCGGTCGCCGCACACGCCGGAAGGCGCGAACAGCCCCTCCCCACCCGGTTGGATCAGTGGTGAGGAGTCTCACAAATGCCCGTTTCGGCTCGGAAATCCGGCGCGGAGTGAGTCAAGATCCCTGAGACGACAAGCCCCCGCCGCCGCGGCGGGGCGGTCCGGGCGGACGCCGAGTCCTGCCGCCGCGCGGATGACTGGTCGACAGAAGTGGATCGGCAGGAGTGGAGGACCCGAGCACAACGGGCGGACCGGGAGACCGGAAAGCCCTCGGGGTGAAGCCGCTTGGATCCTTCGTCGGATCAGGCCGGAACACCCGGTGAGGTCCGGTAGTGCGACCGCACGGCACGGAAGGCGGCCGACGCTCAGCGTCGGCGGCCGACGGTGGCGCCGCGGACGCGCACCGGGGCACAGCCGGGCCCGGCGCGGACGACGAGGGACCCAGAACGCGGCCGGGCGACTTCGCCGGCCCGAACCCGACAGGTCATCCTTCATAGGCGGCTGACGAAGGGTTGCGCATGACTGCGCAGGTTCATGTCCCGTCTCTGTTCGTTCGGGTCGGTACGGCCTCGATGCTCACTCTGGCCGTGTCCTCGACGATGCTGGCGCCCGGCCTGGTGAACGACGCCGAGGCGGCCACCCACGCGACGAAGGCCCTGAAGGTGGCCGCGTCGAAGAAGGGGTCCCCCTACAAGTACGGAGCGGCCGGTCCCCGCCGTTTCGACTGTTCGGGGTTGACGGTCTACTCGTTCAAGAAGGCCGGCAAGAAGCTTCCCCGCACGGCACAGCAGCAGTACAACAAGACCCGCCACATCCCGAAGTCGCAGCGCAAGCGCGGCGACCTGGTCTTCTTCCACTCCGGACGCAGCGTCTACCACGTGGGCATCTACGCCGGGGCCGGGAAGATCTGGCACTCCCCCAAATCGGGGGACGTGGTGCGGCTGGCGAAGATCTGGTCCAAGAGCGTCTGGTACGGCCGGGTCCGCTGACCGTCGGCCGACGCATCCGACGTGCGCGGGTTCGCGGGCGGCCCCGGTCTCGTCCGGGAGTCGCCCGCGAGGCCCACGGGGCCGCCGGCGGCCTCAGCGCCCCCGGCGGCTGCCGGGGGCCGAACGGCCTCAGCGCAGGAGCGGCCCGGTCACCAGCAGGAGCCCCAGGCCGGTCAGCGCCGCTCCGCTGCCGCCCTCGATCACGCGGGCGGCGCGCGGGCGGCGCAGCCACCGCCCCAGCCGGTCCACCAGCAGGGCGACGGCCGGGAACCAGACCAGGGCCAGCGCCACCACCAGGGCCGCCAGCAGCAGGGTTCTGGGCAGCGGCGGTCGCCCGGCCGGGACGAACTGCGGCAGCAGGCTGAGGAAGAGGACGGGGGCCTTGGGGTTGAGCGCGTTGGTCAGGAACCCCTGGCGCAGCGCTCGCCCCAGCCCTTCGGGCGCGCCCCGGCCCGACCCGCCCGCCGGGGCGTCGCCGCCGTCCTGCCGTCGGCGGCGGAGCGCGTACAGCGCGCTGAGCCCGAGGTAGAGGATGTACGCGCCGCCGAGCAGTTGGACGGCGCGGAAGAGCGCGGGCAGCGCCACCAGCACCGCGGCGAGCCCGGCGACCGCGAGCGCGGTGTGCACCAGCAGCCCCCCGGCGACGCCGAGCGCGGTGGCCAGGCCCGCGGCGCGCGAGGCGAGGGAGTTGCGTACGACGACGGCGAAGTCTGCGCCGGGCAGGGCGACCATGCCCGCCGCGACGCCCGTGAAAGCGAGCAGTTGTGCGTCCATGGGGCCACTCTGGACCTGCGGAGCCTTTAGCGTGTACTTGCAATCTTCTGGGTCTGCCTAAAGGAACGCTTTCATGTACGACCCGACACGGCTGACGGCGCTCGTGGCGGTCGCGGAGGCCGGATCGATCACGCGGGCAGCCGCCCGCCTGGGCTACACCGCGCCCGCGCTCTCCCAGCAGTTGGCCAAGCTGGAGCGGGAGGCCGGTGCGGCGCTGCTCGTGCGCCACCACCGCGGGGCCCGGCTGACGGCCGCGGGCGAGCTGCTCGCGGTGCGGGCCCGGCGGGTCCTGGACGAGCTGGACCAGGCCCGGTACGAACTGGCACGGCTGGCCGGCCTCTCCGGCGGCAGGCTGCGGGTGGGGACGTTCACGACGGCCGGTGTGCATCTGCTGCCGCCGGTCCTGAGCGCGTTCCGGCGGGCCCACCCGGACGTCGAGCTGGCCGTCACCGACTACGAGCCGCCAGGAGGGCTCGCCGCGGTGGCCTCGGGCGAGGTCGACCTCGCGCTGACCCACGCCTACGAGCCGGCGGCGTCCGGACCACCGCCCGCGGGGGTCGTCGTCGACCCCCTGCTGGTCGAGGAGTTGGTGCTGGTCACCGCGGTGGGACACCGGCTCGCCGAGGGGGCCGGCCGACTCGCGGTCACCGAGCTGGCGGGGCGGCCGCTGATCAGCAGCGCCCCGACGCACCCGCCCCGGCGCGGGGTGGAGGACGCGCTGGCCGCTGCGGGCGCGACACCGGCGGTGGTCTGCGAGTCGCCCGGCTACGCCCTGGTGTGCGCGCTCGTCAGTGCGGGTCTGGGCGTGGCGGTGGTGCCGGAGATGGTGGCGGCGATGTCGGCGGCGCCCCTGTCCGTCCGGCGCTTGGAGCCCGCGTCGTTCCGCCGCACCATCTCCGTCGTGCACCGCGGCGAACGGGCGAGCGCCGCGGCGGCGACCCTGCTCGCCCTGTTGCGGGGCGGGTTCGGCCGAGGCGTCGGCGCAGCGCCCGCGGGCCGCGCTCAGGCGGGGTGAACCCGACGCGGTCCTCGGGGAGCGGCGCGCCACGGAAGCAGCTCGCCGGGGGCCGGTGGTCGCGGGAAGCCGGGGCCGGTCAGCCCTGGAGCGCGGGGGCCCACGGCAGCACGGTCCAGACCGTCTTCCCGCCCTCGGCGGTCGGGACGACCCGGAGCCGCCCTCCGCGCTCCTTGGCCAGCGCCCGGACGATGACCATCCCTCGGCCATTGTCCTGCCGTACGGCGGCGGGGAGCCGTTGGGGCCACCGGGGGTGACTGTCCGTCACCCCGAGGTGCAGTTCCTCGTCGCGTTCGAGCCGCAGGTCCACGGTGAAGGCGGGCGACTGGCCGAACGTGTGCTGCACGGCGTTGGTGGTCAGCTCCGAGACGATCAGCCGGACGGTGTCGGCGAACTCGCTGTCGTCGGGGAGCCCCCATTGCGCCAGGGTCCTGGCGACATGCCTGCGGGCCGCCGAGACCGAGGCCGGCTCGCTCGGCAGAGTGATGGTTGCTTCCTGATGGTCTGCCATGGCGACGCCGTCCCTTTCCCGCCCCGGTCGACCGATGGCCGGCGGGGCTTGTGCTTCGCGCCAGACTGCCACTGATGCAGCTCCCTGTAACGGTGTTCGGCCAAGATATGCATATATCTGTCGCTCGAAGCAGTGAACGCGCGACCCGCCCCGTGCGGAGGGGCGGCACACTGTCCTCCCTGCGGGCCGCCTCCGCCAGGGGAGGGCGGCTCCCGCACAGCGGAGGGAGAACGCGATGCCGCACGGCCCCGTCGTCCGGAGGCGGAAGCTCGGGGAGGAGCTGCGGAGTCTGCGCCACGCCCGCGGACTGACCAGTCGGGACACGGCTCGACTGCTCGGCTGGCACCAGTCGAAGGTCAGCCGTATCGAGACCGGCGCGAGCGCGGTGACGCCCGCCGACGTGACGCGGCTGCTGGACGCCTACGCGGTGCGCGACACGCGGCTGCGCGCCCTGCTGGGCGTGCTCGCCGGGTCGGCGGGCGACAGCGGTCCGGGGTGGTGGCACGCCTACCGGGGGGTGCTCCCGCCGCAGTACCGCGACTTCATCAGCCTGGAGTCGCAGGCCGGTTCGGTCCGGACGCTGGAGACCTCGGTGGTGCCGGGGCTGCTCCAGACCGCCGGGTACGCACGGGCCGTGACGCGGGCCTCGCTGGGGGAGTTACCAAAGGAACGGCTGGACGCCCTGGTCGAGGTGCGGCTGACACGGCAGCGGGTGCTGCGCGCGACCCCTCCCCCGCGGTTCACCGCCGTACTGGACGAGGCGGTTCTGCACCGCGAGGTGGGCGGGCCGCGGGTGATGAGCGACCAGTTGCACCATCTTCGCGAGGCGGCGCGCCTGCCTCATGTGAGCATCCAGGTGCTTCCCTTCTCCCTCGGCGGGTACGTCGGGGTCTCCAGCCCCTTCGTCGTCTTCTCCTTCCCCGACACCTCCGATCTGGACGTGGTCGTCATCGACCATCTGACGAACAGCGTCCATCTGGAGCGGAAGGACGACCTGGCGGCCTACAGCGCGGCCTTCCGCACCTTGCAGGCGCTGGCGCTCTCGCCCGGGCGTTCGCTGGACCTCATCGCCGCGATCGGCCGCCGGCACGAGGAGGCGGACCGCCCGGCCTCGGACCGCGGGGCCGGCTGACCCGCGCGGGAGGCGGCCCCGGTCGGCCGCCGCCCGGCCCGCCAGGAGCGCGGCCTCAGCCGATCGGCGCGACCGCCTGCTGCGGGGCGGTGGCGCGGATGGCGGCCACGGCGGTCGTGACCTCCTCGTCGGTCAGGTCCGCCCGCGCGGTCAACCGCAGCCGGGAGACGCCGTCCGGCACCGACGGCGGGCGGAAGCACCCCACCGCGACCCCCGCCGCACGGCAGTCGGCGGCCCATCGGACCGCCGCGTCCGCCGACGGCGCCCGGATGGAGACGACGGCCGCGTCCGGGCGGACGGCGGTCAGCCCGGCGGCGGTCAGCCCGCTGTACAGCGCGCCCGCCACCTCCCGTGCCCTGGCGGCCCGTTCGGGCTCCCGCCGCAGCACCCCGAGCGCGCCGAGCGCGCCGCCCGCCGCCGCCGGCGCGAGACCCGTGTCGAAGATGAACGTACGGGCGGTGTTGACCAGGTGCTCGATGACGCGGGCCGGGCCCAGGACCGCACCGCCCTGGCTGCCCAAAGACTTGGAGAGGGTGAGGGTGGCGACGACGCCCTCGCCGCCCGCCAGCCCGGAGGCGGCGAGCGCGCCGCGGCCTCCGTCGCCGAGGACGCCGAGGCCGTGGGCGTCGTCCACGAGCAGGGCCGCGCCGGCGGAGCGGCACACCTCGGCGAGCCGGGTCAGCGGAGCGGCGTCGCCGTCGACGGAGAAGACCGAGTCGGTGACGGCGAGCGCCCGGCCGTCGTGGCCGCACAACGCCTTGGCGACGGCGTCCGGGTCGGCGTGCGCGACGACGGCGGTCCCGGCGCGCGAGAGCCGGCAACCGTCCACGATCGAGGCGTGGTTGCCCGCGTCCGAGACGATGAGCGAGCCGCGCCCGGTGAGTGCGGTCAGGGCGGCGAGGTTGGCCGCGTATCCGGAGGAGAGCACGAGGGCCGCCTCGAAACCGCAGAACGCGGCGAGGTCCCGCTCGAGTTCGGCGTGCAGGGCGGTGGAGCCCGTGACGAGCCGGGAGCCCGTCGCCCCCGCTCCCCAGCGGCGCGCGGCGTCGGCCGCGGCGGCGGTGGTCTCCGGGTGCCGGGCGAGGCCCAGGTAGTCGTTGCTCGCGAGATCCAGCGGACCGGGCCCGGCGCCGCGCGGGCGCAGGGTGCGGACGAGTCCGGCGTCGGCCCGGCGGCGGGCCTCGTCGTCGATCCAGTCGAACGGGGCGAAGGACATGGGGCGGTCCTCGGGGTCGGCGGGCCCTGGGCGCGGCGGTCCCCGCACGGTCCGCCGGGCGGGCGGGCGGAGCGGGGACCCGCGGCGGCGGGCCCGTGGCAGCGGCCCCGTACGGGCGGGTCCTCGGTCCGAGGCCCCAGGGGCGGGCGGTCTCTTTGTAGGCAGCCAACAGACCCTAGCCGGGCGCGCATCGGGTCAGGGTGTGGTGATGCACACACCCTCCCCCGGTGCTCCTGTCCGGTTCCTCCTTGGCTGGAGGTGGTGCGGTGCGCAAGGATCGTCTTCCATGGACCTGCTGAACACGCTGGTGGACAAGGGGTCGCGGCGCGAACTGCCGACCCGCGAAGAAGCGCTCGCCGTGCTGGCGACCTCCGACGACGAGCTGCTCGACGTGGTGGCCGCCGCCGGGAAGGTGCGCCGTCAGTGGTTCGGACGACGCGTCAAGCTCAACTACCTGGTCAACCTGAAGTCGGGCCTGTGCCCCGAGGACTGCTCCTACTGCTCGCAGCGGCTCGGTTCGACGGCCGGGATCCTCAAGTACACCTGGCTCAAGCCGGACGAGGCGTCCGAGGCCGCGGCCGCCGGGGTGGCGGGCGGCGCCAAGCGCGTCTGCCTGGTGGCGAGCGGGCGCGGCCCGACGGACCGGGACGTCGACCGGGTCTCGAAGACGATCGAGACCATCAAGGAGCGCCACGAGGACGTCGAGGTCTGCGCCTGCCTCGGTCTGCTCTCCGACGGACAGGCCGAGCGGCTGCGTTCGGCGGGCGCCGACGCGTACAACCACAACCTCAACACGTCCGAGGGGACGTACGGGGCGATCACCACCACGCACACCTACGCGGACCGGGTGGAGACCGTGCGGCAGGCGCAGGCCGCCGGGCTCTCGGCGTGCTCCGGGCTGATCGCCGGGATGGGCGAGAGCGACGCCGATCTGGTCGACGTGGTGTTCGCGCTGCGGGAGCTGGACCCGGACTCCGTGCCGGTCAACTTCCTGATCCCGTTCGAGGGGACCCCGCTCGCCGAGGAGTGGAACCTCACCCCGCAGCGGTGCCTGCGCATCCTGGCGATGGTCCGCTTCGTCTGCCCGGACGTCGAGGTGCGGCTCGCGGGCGGGCGCGAGGTGCACCTGCGCTCCCTGCAGCCGCTGGCCCTGCACCTGGTGAACTCGATCTTCCTGGGCGACTACCTGACCAGCGAGGGCCAGGCGGGCCAGGCCGACCTGGACATGATCGCGGACGCCGGTTTCGAGGTGGAGGGCGCGGGGACCACGACCCTGCCCCGGCACCGCGCGGACGCCCGGAGCGGCTGTGGAACGCAGGAGTCCGCCGAGTGCGGCGCGCACGCGGGCGGTTGCGGGCCGTGCGGCGGCCAGGGAGCCGAACCCTCCGCGACGGGGACGGCGGCGGCGGTCCGCGGCGCGGAGCCGGCCGACGCCGGCGGCGTGCGTACGGACGGCGGTACGGGGGCGCGTACCGACCTGGTGTCCGTGCGCCGGCGCGGCGCCGGGACGGACCTCGCGCCCAATGCCTGAGCAGCGCGCCCCCGCGCTCGACGCGCTGCCCCCGCTCCCCGCGCTCGCCGACGCCAAGCCGTACGCCCCCGACGAGCTGCGGGCGCTGGACCGCGCCCATGTGTGGCACCCCTACGGTCCGATGCCGGGCCGCCAGGAACCGCTGATCGTGGAGTCCGCCGCCGGTGTGCGCCTCCGGCTCGCCGAACCCGTCGAGGGACGGCGCGAGTTGGTCGACGGCATGTCGTCCTGGTGGTCGGCGGTGCACGGCTACAACCACCCGGTCCTCAACGAGGCCGCGCGCGGCCAGTTGGACCGGATGAGCCATGTGATGTTCGGCGGGCTCACCCATGAGCCCGCCGTCCGGCTGGCGACCCGGCTGGTGGAGATCACCCCCGCGCCGCTCCAGCACGTCTTCCTGGCCGACTCGGGGTCCGTCTCCGTCGAGGTCGCGGTCAAGATGTGCCTGCAGTTCTGGCGGTCGGCCGGGCGTCCGGCCAAGCGGCGGCTGCTGACCTGGCGCGGGGGCTACCACGGGGACACCTGGCAGCCCATGTCGGTGTGCGACCCGGAGGGCGGGATGCACGGGCTGTGGTCGGGCGCGCTGCCCCGGCAGATCTTCGCCGACGCCCCGCCGGACGGCTTCGACGCGGAGCCGGACCCCGCGTACGCACGGCATCTGCGGGAGCTGATCGCTCGGCACGCCGACGAGTTGGCGGCCGTCATCGTGGAGCCGGTGGTGCAGGGGGCCGGGGGGATGCGGTTCCACTCCCCCGCCTATCTCCGGGTGCTGCGGGAGGCGTGCGACGCGTCGGACGTCCTGCTGGTCCTCGACGAGATCGCGACCGGTTTCGGGCGTACGGGCAAGCTGTTCGCCGCCGGGCACGCCGGGGTGTCACCGGATGTGATGTGCCTCGGCAAGGCGCTGACCGGCGGATATCTCACCCTGGCGGCGACCCTGTGCACCTCTCGGGTGGCCGAGGGCATCTCGCGGGGCGAGGTGCCGGTGCTGGCGCACGGTCCCACGTTCATGGGGAACCCGCTGGCCGCGGCGGTGGCCTCGGCCTCGGTGGACCTGCTGCTCGGGCAGGACTGGGAGGGCGAGGTGGCGCGGATCGGCGCGGGGCTGCGCACGGGGCTGGCCCCCGCCGCGGAGATCGCCGGGGTGCTCGACGTCCGGGTGCTGGGCGCGATCGGGGTCGTGCAGCTCGACCACGAGGTGGACATGGCGGCGGCGACCCGCGCCGCCGTGCGCGAGGGCGTGTGGCTGCGGCCGTTCCGCGACCTCGTCTACACGATGCCGCCGTACGTCACCGGCGACGACGACGTACGACGCGTCTGCCGGGCCGTGTGCGCCGCGGCACGGGAGGGGTGAACGGGATGACGACGATCCTGGTGGTGTCCGGCACGGGCACGGAGATCGGCAAGACCGTGGTGACCGCCGCCGTGGCGGCTGCCGCGCGGGGCCTTCGGGTCGCGGTGCTCAAGCCCGCGCAGACCGGCCTCGCGCCCGGCGAACCGGGCGACGCCGCCGAGGTGGCGCGCCTGGCGGGCGGGCAGGTGACCGCGGTGGAGCTGGCCCGGTTCCCCGAGCCGCTGGCCCCGGCCACGGCCGCCCGGCGCGCGGGGCTCCCACCGGTGCGCCCGTACGAGGTGGCCGACGCGGCGGAGAAGCTGGCCACCGAGCACGACCTGGTGCTGGTGGAGGGCGCGGGCGGGCTCCTCGTACGGTTCGACGACGACGGCGGCACCCTCGCCGACGCGGCCCGGCTGCTGTCCGCGCCGGTGCTGGTGGTGACGCCCGCGGGCCTGGGCGCGCTGAACGCCACCGCGCTGACCGCCGAGGCGCTGCGGAGCCGGGGGCTGCGGTGCCGGGGCGTGGTGGTGGGCAGTATGCCGGCCGAACCGGACCTGGCCGCCCGGTGCAACGTCGAGGACCTGCCGGTGGTGGCGGGGGCCCCGCTGCTGGGCGCCGTACCGGCCGGGGCGGGGGCGCTGCCGGGCGCGGACTTCGCGGCGCGGGCGGCGGGGTGGCTGGCTCCGGAGCTGGGGGGGACCTGGTCCCCGCGCTGAGCGGGGGACGCGCCGACGCGGGCCGCGGGCGGTGGGGACGTCCCTCTCCGCCGGGTGCGGCCCGCCCGCGCGGTCTTCACGACGGGCTGCGCCTCGGGCCCCCGCGGTCCTCACGGCGGCGGGCCGGAACCGCCGGGCTCCACAGCGGCCGGGCGGAGGGCGCACGACGGCCCGCGGCTCCCCTCATACGCTCCACTGCCGCAGCTCGTCCGCGATGGCCCGTACGTCGGCCTTGCCCTGCTTGACCAGCAGCGCGAGATCACGGACCCGCTCGGGCGAGGTGGTGACGTCGAGCCCGGAGGCGACGAGGTAGCCGTACGCGACGGCCGAGGCGAACATGGCGTTGGAGCGTTCCAGCGCGGGCACGTGCAGCAGCAGTTGCAGCAGAGCGGCCGCCCTCGAGTGGGGATCGCTGTAGACGGGACTGCCGAAGATCTCCGCGTCGTGCCGTGCGACGGCGGCGACGAGCGCGCCCCAGTCGACGACCTGGGGATCTCCGGGCGTCCTGTGCTCGGCGACCATGAGCAGCCAGGAAAGGTCGATCCGAAGGTTCAACGGGCGCCTTCGCCCTCCGGGCCGAACTCCTCGGCGAACACCGCTTCGTACTGCTTCATGAAATCGGCGGCGGCCTCGACGAAGGTGTGTCCCACTTCGCCGGCGTCCTGCTTGACGAGCTCTTCTATGTAGCGGTTCACGCTCATCCCCCTCTGGAGCGCGCGCTGTCGCGCGGCCTCGGCGGTGGCCTCGTCCACTCGAACATTGAGCTGAGTCTTGGGCACCTCCCCACGCTAGCGCGGTGGCGCTAGCACCGGCAAGAGGGGGTCCGGCCGCGCGAGGCCCCTCGGCCGGGGGCCGTCGCCGCGGGCCGGGAGGAGCGGGAGCGGCCCGAGACGAGGGCGCGCGGGAGGGTTGGGGCGGGGGGAGTCGTGGAAGACGATCGACGCACGCACGGGGCGAGTGGTGGGATGGCGGCCATGAACGATCTCTCGATACGGACCGCGACCGCGGCCGACCTGGACGGCGTCCTGGCGTTCTGGAGGACGTCCGCCACGGGCGTCAGCGTCACCGACGACCACGACGGGGTCGCGCGCCTGGTGGCACGGGACCCGGACGCCCTGATCCTCGCGGAACGGGAAGGGGCGCTGGTGGGCACCGTGATCGCCGGCTTCGACGGTTGGCGCTGCCATCTCTACCGGCTCGCCGTCCGCCCCGACCGGCGCCGCCAGGGCGTCGGCACCGCCCTGCTGGCAGCGGCGGAGGAACGGTTCACCGCTCTGGGCGGGCGGCGCGCCGACGCCATGGTGCTCGACCGCAACGAGTCGGCCCGGCACGCCTGGCGCGCGGCGGGGTACCGGCCCGATCCGCGGTGGAGCCGCTGGGTGAAGCCCTTGCCGGACTGAGGCGCCGGAGCGGCGACGGGACGCGCACGGACCCGCCGCGCGGCGCACGCGACCCGCGGGGCATGAGCGCACCCCGCGCCCCCGCCCCCGAACGCCCTACGATGACCTGTCCCCCACGATCCACTGCCGAAAGGTGTGAGCGTCCGCCCATGGGCGAGCCCCCAGTAGCCGAGCCCTCCGATTCAGCCGACGCCGCGCGGTCCTGCCGCGCCTGCCCGACCATGGGACGGAGGTGAACCGATGACCGAAGTGCTTCTGCTGCTCGCCGCCCTGCTGCTCTGCGTCGCCTGCGGCGCGTTCGTCGCGGCGGAGTTCTCCCTGACCACGGTGGAGCGGAGCGAACTCGAACGCGCCGTCGAGCGGGGCGACCGCGGCGCGGCCGGCGCCATGAAGGCCGTCCGCAGCCTCACCTTCCAGCTTTCGGGCGCCCAGCTCGGCATCACCGTCACCAACCTGGTGATCGGTATGCTCTCCGAACCGTCGATCGCGAAGCTCATCCGCGGGCCGGTCGAGGCGGCGGGGCTGCCGCCCGCCGCCGCGTCCACGCTGGCCCTCGTCGTCGGCACGGCGCTGTCCACGGTGGTCCTGATGGTGGTCGGGGAGCTGGTCCCGAAGAACTGGGCCATCTCCTCGCCGCTGGCCGTGGCGAAGGCCGTGGCCACGCCGCAGCGGATGTTCACCGCGGTGTTCCGGCCCTTCATCAGCCACCTCAACAACACGGCGAACCGGATCGTGCGCCGCTTCGGCCTGGAACCGACCGAGGAGCTGGCCTCGGCCCGCGGCCCGCAGGAACTGGTCGCGCTGGCCCGCCACTCCGCGAAGGCGGGGGCGCTGGAGGCGGACACCGCCGAACTCTTCGTCCGCACCCTCAACCTGTCGGAGCTGACCGCGGAGAACGTGATGACACCGCGGGTCCAGGTGACCGCGCTGGACCTGCACGCGACGGCCGAGGACGTCGCCAACGCCACGCGGGCGACCGGCCTGTCGCGCTTCCCCGTCTACCGGGGCAGCCTCGACACCGTGGTCGGCGTGGCCCACATCAAGGACGTACTGGCGATCCCCGCCGACCGACGGCCGCGCACCCGCGTGTCGGAGCTGCTGCGCGAACCCCTGCTCGTCCCGGAGACGCTCACCGTGGACCGGTTGCTGGACCGGCTGTCCGGAAAGCTCGCCATGGCCGTGGTGATCGACGAGTACGGCGGGACGGCCGGCGTCGCGACGCTGGAGGACATCGTGGAGGAAGTCGTCGGCGAGGTCCGTGACGAACACGATCCGCACGAGACGCCCGACCTCGCGGCCGTCGGTGAGGACGCCGACGGCCGCGCGCTGTGGTCGGCGGACGGAGCGGCCCGCACCGACCAGCTCAGGACGATCGGGTTGCGGGTGCCGGACGGGCCCTACGAGACCCTCGCCGGGCTGATCGCGTCCGAGATCGGCCGCATTCCGACGGTGGACGACACCGTGGAGCTGGCGGGATGGCGGATCGACGTGGTGGACGCCTCGGGCCGCCGCGCCGCGCGGGCCCTGCTGCACGCGCCCGCGCCGGAAGCGGACAGCGGGACGGAGGACGGCCAGTGATCTTCCTCCAGCTCTTCATCGGCCTGCTGACCCTCGTGGCCAACGCCTTCTTCGTCGGCGCCGAGTTCGCCCTGATCTCCGTGCGCCGCAGCCAGGTCGAACCGGAGGCCGAGGCCGGGGACCGCCGGGCCCGCAGCGTCATCTGGGGCCTGGAGCACGTGTCGGCCCTGCTGGCCGCCGCCCAGCTCGGCATCACGCTCTGCACCCTGGTGCTGGGCATCGTGGCCGAGCCGGCCATCGCCCATCTGCTGGAGCCGGCCTTCGACGCGGTCGGCGTGCCGCACGGCCTGGTCCACCCGCTCTCTTTCGTCATCGCGCTGGGCGTGGCGACCTATCTGCACATGCTGCTCGGCGAGATGGTGCCGAAGAACATCGCGCTGGCGGAACCGGCCCGCAGCGCTCTGCTCCTGGGCCCGCCGCTGGTCGCGATGGCCCGCGCCCTGCGTCCGGTGATCTTCACGATCAACGCCTTCGCCAACGCCCTCCTCAAGCTGCTGCGGGTCGAGACGAAGGACGAGGTCTCCGCGACGTTCTCGGACGACGAACTGGCGCGGATGGTCCAGGACGCGGGGGACGCCGGCCTGGTCGACGACCGCTCCGCGCAACGCCTGCACCACGCCCTGGAGCTGGGCCGCCGTCCGGTACGGGATGTGGTCATGCCGGTCGACCGGGTGCTGTACGCCAGGGTCGGCACCACCCCGGAGGAACTGGAACGGCTCTCGTCGGAGTCCGGGTTCTCCCGCTTCCCGGTGATGGACGGCGAGCAGCGCATCCTCGGCTACCTCCATGTGAAGGACGCCCTGGACGCCACGCCCCGCGACGTCCCCTTCCCGGCGGCGGCGCTGCGGCCGATCGCCCGCGTCCGGGCGGAGACTCCGCTCGACGACGTGCTCACCGCTCTGCGGCGCAGCCGGACCCATCTGGCGGCCGTGCTCGACGAGGACGGCCGGCTGGCGGGCATGGTCACGATGGAGGACGTGCTGCGGGAGCTGGTCGGCCGCCCGCAATCACGCTGACCTGCGGGAGCACACCCCGGAGCCGGGCGCGGCGGTCGCCGTGCCCGGCTCCGGGGCCTCACGTAGAATCGTGTGGCCATGGAATCTCATGCCTCCTACACCAGTCTCGTCGCGGTCGGTGACTCGTTCACCGAGGGCATGTCGGATCTGCTGCCCGACGGCAGCTACCGGGGGTGGGCCGATGTGCTCGCGTCCCGGCTGGCGGACCGGTCCCCCGGATTCCGGTACGCCAATCTCGCCGTACGCGGCAAGCTCATCGGCCAGATCGTGGACGAGCAGGTGGGTGCGGCGGCGGCGCTCCGGGCCGATGTCGTCACGCTCGTGGGCGGGCTCAACGACGCGTTGCGGCCCACGTGCGACATGGGCAGGGTCAGGGGGCGGCTGGAGGAGGCCGTGGAGCGGCTGGCCCCGTCGTGCGGCCGCCTCGTGCTGATGCGCAGCCCGGGTCGCAACGGACCGGTGATGGAGCGGTTCCGCCCGCGGATGGAGGAGCTGTTCGCCGTGATCGGCGAGCTGGCCGACCGGTACGGCGCCTCGGTCGTCGACCTCTACGGCGCGCCCTCGCTCGGTGATCCCCGGATGTGGGACGTGGACCGGCTGCATCTCACCGCCGAGGGCCACCGGCGCGTCGCCGAGGCCGTCTGGCAGACGCTGGGGCTGCCGGCCGCGTTCGACTGGCGGGCTCCGGTCCCCGCGACGGCGCCTCCGCGCTGGACGGTCCGGCGGTCGGACGACCTCCGCTTCGCCCGCCGCCACCTGGCCCCCTGGGTCGGGCGGCGGCTCACCGGCCGCTCCTCTGGCGACGGACGCACGGGGGCGCAGTTCGACGACGCGACGGGCACCGCCTTCTGGATCACGCCCACGGACCCGCGGGCCCCCGGCCCGGTCACCGGGTGGCGGCGCGTGCCCTCCCCCTCCCCCTCCCGCGACGCCGCGGCCACCGCCGCCCGCACACCGGGCGACGCCCCTGCCGGCGCTCCCGGTACGGCGGACCACGGCGGCGGCCCGCGCCGCTGAGGTCTGCCGTTCGCGTCCCGCCGGGTCGGGGAGCGGGGTCCGGTGGTGCGGGCGCGAGGCGGGAGGAGCAAGTCACTGCGGGGCCTTGATGAGCGACGACAGCGCCGCGGGCGTGCGTGCCGGGGCCCGCGAGCCCGGCATGATCCAAACGGGAGGCCCTGGCCGGCGTGCGGCCTTCCCACCGCTTCGTAGCAAGCCACCAACGGGACCGCGGCGCTGGCCTGCACGAACCGCCAGTAGAATCTGTCCACGTGACTGCTGTGTCTGCGAAGCCTCGCATCCCCAATGTCCTGGCCGGCCGCTACGCCTCCGCGGAGCTGGCCGTCCTCTGGTCCCCCGAGCAGAAGGTGAAGCTGGAGCGCCAGCTCTGGCTGGCGGTGCTGCGCGCTCAGAAGGACCTCGGGATCGAGGTCCCCGACGCGGCGCTGGCCGACTACGAGCGTGTGCTGGACGAGGTGGACCTCGCCTCCATCGCGGAACGCGAGAAGGTCACCCGGCATGACGTGAAGGCCCGGATCGAGGAGTTCAACGCGCTCGCCGGCCACGAGCAGGTCCACAAGGGCATGACCTCGCGGGACCTGACGGAGAACGTCGAGCAGCTCCAGATCCGGCTGTCGCTGGAGCTGATGCGCGACCGGACCGTGGCCGTGCTGGCCCGCCTGGGCAAGCTCGCGGCGGAGTACCGCGAGCTCGTCGTCGCCGGACGCTCCCACAATGTCGCCGCCCAGGCGACGACGCTCGGCAAGCGCTTCGCGACCGCCGCCGACGAGCTGCTGGTCGCCTACGGCCGCCTGGAAGACCTCCTCTCCCGTTACCCGCTGCGCGGGATCAAGGGTCCCGTCGGCACCGCCCAGGACATGCTGGACCTGCTCGGCGGGGACGCGGACAAGCTCGCGGACCTGGAGCAGCGCATCGCGGGGCACCTCGGTTTCGCCCACGCCTTCACCTCGGTCGGCCAGGTCTACCCCCGTTCGCTGGACTACGACGTGGTGACCGCGCTGGTGCAGCTCGCCGCGGCGCCGTCCTCGGTGGCGAAGACCATCCGGCTGATGGCCGGGCACGAGCTGGTGACCGAGGGGTTCAAGCCCGGTCAGGTCGGCTCGTCCGCCATGCCGCACAAGATGAACACGCGCTCCTGTGAGCGGGTGAACGGCCTGATGGTGATCCTGCGCGGTTACGCCTCCATGACCGGGGAGCTGGCGGGCGACCAGTGGAACGAGGGCGACGTATCCTGTTCCGTGGTCCGCCGGGTGGCGCTCCCCGACGCCTTCTTCGCGTTCGACGGACTCCTGGAGACCTTCCTGACGGTGCTGGACGAGTTCGGCGCCTTCCCCGCCGTCGTGGCGCGCGAGCTGGACCGCTACCTCCCGTTCCTGGCCACCACGAAGGTCCTCATGGCCGCCGTGCGGGCCGGGGTGGGCCGCGAGGTCGCGCACGAGGCGATCAAGGAGAACGCGGTCGCCTCGGCCCTCGCCATGCGGGAGCAGGGAGCCGAACGCAACGAGCTGCTCGACAAGCTCGCCGCCGACGACCGCATCCCCCTGGACCGCGCGCGGTTGGACGCCCTGATGGCGGACAAGCTGTCGTTCACGGGGGCCGCCGGCGACCAGGTGTCGTCGTTGGTCGCCCGGATCGAGGAGATCGTCGAGCAGCACCCCCGGGCCGCGGTCTACACCCCCGGCTCGATCCTCTGACCGCCGCCGCCCTCACGGCATGACGCCCGAAGAACTCCTCGCCGCCCGCGACCGCACCGTCCCCGATGTGGTCGCGGGCGGACTGCGTGTGCTCTTCTGCGGCATCAACCCGAGTCTGACGACGGCGGTGACGGGGCACCACTTCGCGCACCCCGGCAACCGGTTCTGGCCCGTCCTCCACCGTTCGGGCTTCACCCCCCGGCGACTCCTGCCGTCGGAGCAGTCCCAACTGATCGATCTCGGGCTGGGGATCACCAACGTGGTGGCGCGGGCGACCGCCCGGGCCGACGAACTCGATGCGGACGAGTTCCGCGAGGGCGGGGAAATCCTGGCGGCGAAGGTCGAACGGCTCGCACCCGCGTGGCTCGCCGTGGTCGGCATCACCGCATACCGCACGGCCTTCCGAGAGCCCCGCGCCCGCATCGGCCCCCAGACCCGCACCGTCGGGGGTGCCCAGGTCTGGGCCCTGCCCAACCCCAGTGGTCTCAACGCCCACTGGACGGTGCAGACCATGGCCGAGGAGTACGCCCGCCTGCGCTCAGCGGTGTCGGCGTCGGAGCCACCCCGCTGAGCCGAACCCCGGCCCCTGGGTCGAACGCGGCTCGCGAGCCGAACCCGGACCGTGGGTGGGAGACGGCTTCCCGCGTGGCACGGTCCGTTTCGGCTCCCGCTCGCGCTCCCCTCGGGCGATCGCGTGTCCGCCATCGACCGCTCGTGTGCGGACCCCGTGCACGCCCGTGCTACGGCGCCCACCGGCGTGACCGCCCCTCATCGCATCAGGGCGGGTCGACCACGGTGACCAGGACTCCCAACTCGCCCCCTGGGCCGTCCTTCTCCAGAAGCAGCCCCAGAGCCACCCAACGGCCGCCGGTCCTCCACAGCCGCAGGTAGTCGCAACCGGTCACCAGGTCCGCCCAGGGCTCACCCACGACCTCGCCGGCCAGCATCCTCTCCTGCGCACTCCACACACTCATCAACTGCGGTTCGCCCCAGCGCGACGTCAGCAGGGCGAGCAAGGCGTCGTGCTCGGCCAGGCACTGCGGGCGCTGCTCAGCGCGCACGGGTTCGTCGTCGCCCGAAGGTTCTGCGTCGATGCGCAGAAAGGCCCTGTGGTAGCCGGGTCCGCTGACTCCCGAACCCGACGAGACGCGCTCCGGAGGAAACGTCCGGGTGCACATCCCGTCGATGAGGCGGAGATGGTGTGCGGTCGTCATGACGTCAGTAAACCGCTTCGCACTGACAATGACCTCCCTGGCCCCCTCGGCATCCACATTGGGCTTCACGCGCGTTGTCACGCGTCAGGCGTCCCTGGTGCGCACCGCCCACCACCCGGCCAGCAGAGCCGCACCCGCCCACGCTGCCATCACCGCGAGCCCCGCCCACGGCCCCAACCCGCCCTCCGGGTTCTGGTGCAGCACGAGCTGCCCCGCCCGGTCCGGCAGGTACTGCGCGACGCCGCTGGATATCCCGGTCAGCACGAAGGGGACGATCAGAGTGAACGGTACGAGGAGGCTGAGCACGGCCACCGCGCTGCGCAGGACCGCGGTCAACCCCGCCGCGAGGAGTGCCGTCAACGCGAGGTAGATCCCTCCGCCGAAGGCCGCTCGCAACGCTCCGGGGTGCCCGAACCCGATCGCGTGCTCCCCCAGGAAGAGTTGGCTTACCAGGAACGCGGTGAAGCTGCTCAGTATCCCGACGACGAGCGCGAGTGCTCCCAGCAGCGCCGTCTTGACCGCGAAGAAGAGGGAGCGACGGGGTACAGCGACGAGCGATACACGCAGCGCCCCGCCGACGAACTCCGAGGAGAGCGCTGTCGCACCGAAGGCGATGGCGGCGAGCTGGCCGAAGTTCAGGGCGTAGAAGGCGTCATGGACCGGTTCGGCTCCGGCGTTGCCCGCCTCGGCCCGGCCGAAGGTCGCCGAGGCGAGCGCGGCCACGGCGAGCGTGGCGGCGAAGACGGCTATCAAGGACCCCATGACCGAGCGCACCGACCTGATCTTGATCCACTCGGAATGCAGTACTGCTGTCGGATTCATGCTCGCCTGCCGGGGTGAGCCGCGGATTCGGGCGGGGCGGCCGCGAAGGGGGTCTCAGCCGCGGTGAGGTCGAGGTAGGCCCGTTCCAACGTCATACGCTCGTCCACGAGTTCCATGAGGGTGACGCCCTCGCGTGCGGCCACCGCGCCGATCTCCTCGGCGGAGGCGCCCTCGACCGTCCAGCCTCCGTCGTCCTGCGCGACGGTCAGACCCTCGCCGGACAGGATGTCGTGGAACCGGGCCGGTTCCGCGGTGCGCAAGCGCACGCGGGGGCGGCCGCGGGAGTCGAGGAACCGCCTCATCGGCATGTCCACGAGCAGCCGCCCCCGGCCCAGCACGATCAAGTGATCGGCGAAGGAGGCGGTCTCGTTCATGAGGTGGCTGGACACCAGCACCGTCCGGCCTTCACGGGCGAGCCGCTTCATCAACTCCCGTATCCACACGATCCCTTCGGGGTCCAGCCCGTTCGAGGGTTCGTCCAGCATCACCACGGCCGGGTCGCCGAGCAGTGCGGCGGCGATGCCCAGGCGCTGGCGCATTCCGAGGGAGAACGTCTTGACCCTGCGCCCGCCCACCGTAGCGAGACCGGCCTCTTCCAGCACCGCGTCCACCCTGCCGGCGGATATGCCGTTGCTCGCGGCGAGCGCCAGCAGATGGTCGCGCGCCGTACGCGCCCCGTGAGCCGCTTGGGCGTCGAGCAGCGCGCCGACTCGACGCAGCGGGTCGGGGAGCGCCGTGTAGGGGCGGCCTCCCACCGTGGCGGTGCCGCTCGTGGGGCGGTCCAGGCCGAGGACGAGCCGCATGGTCGTGGACTTGCCCGCGCCGTTGGGACCGAGGAAACCGGTGACCCGACCGGCTTGCACGCGGAAGGTGAGGCGGTCCACCGCGCGGGTGGCGCCGTACAGCTTGGTGAGCTCGTGGACGTCGATGCTGGTCATGTCCTCAAGCCTGGCCGGGCGCCGGGCGCCTGCCCTCCCCCGCCCGTGGGTACGGTCTCCCCCGCTCGGGGGAGCCGCCTCGTCGCGGCCGCTGCCACGATGAGCACATGCGCCGCTTTCTCGCTCCGTTGGCCAGCACGGTCACCTACAGCCGCTGCCTGCACCTGTGTATGCCGGCTGCCGTGGTCAGCCTGTGGCTTTTCGTCTCGCTCGACACCCCGTGGGTGCCGCTCGTGCTTGCCGTCCCCGCGGGTCTGGTGCCCTCGATGCGCCTGCAGGAGGGAATACAGGCGCAGTTGCTACTCACCCCCGACGAGCGCGGTCGCCCCGACGCCTCGATCTCCGCCGCGCCCTCCACGAGTTGGGCCGAGCGGTGGCGGACAGTGCTCTGGCTCGAAGTGAGGCTCCTGCTCTCGGTGGTGACGCTCGCCCTGGTCTGGTTGCCCGTGACGGCGCTCGATCTGGCCTTCTCGGTGATGGGCCGGGAGCGCGACGAGGGGTTGGCAGCGCACGGGGACCCGCAGGTGTGGCACGCGCTGCTCGTCCCCCTGCCCATCGCGTTGCTGGTGGTCCTCATCGTGGTGGAGGGCCGCGTGGTCACCGCGGCGGCCCGGTGGCTGCTGGGCCGGTCCCCCGCGGATCGCCTCTCGGCGTTGGAGGAGCTGACCGAGGAGTTGTTGGAGCGCAATCGGATCGCACGCGAACTCCACGACTCCATCGGACACGCGCTCACCGTCGCGGTCGTGCAGGCGGGGGCGGCGCGTGCGGCGAACGACCCGGCTTTCACGGAGCGGGCGCTCGCGATCATCGAGGAGACGGGACGGGAGGCGTTGGAGGACCTGGAGCGCGTGCTGCGGGTCCTGCGGGAGTCGGGGACCCACCTCAGCCGGAGGCTCACCCTGGCGGAGGCCGACCGGTTGCTCGACTCCGCGCGTGTCTCCGGGGCGAAGGTGGTCGCGGAGGTGTCAGGGGCGCTCGACCGGGTGCCCGCCCCGGTTTCCAGAGAGGGGTACCGCATCCTTCAGGAATGCCTCACCAACGTGCTGCGTCACGCCGGGCCTGTCCCCGTACGGGTGAGCATCGCGGTGGTGGCGGGGGCCCTGGAGTTGGAGGTGACCAACCCGGTCTCGGGCTCGGTGAAGCTGTCCGGCGGCGGCAGCGGGCTCCGCGGCATACGGGAGCGGGCGACGCTGCTTGGGGGGACGGCCACGACCGGCCCGTACAAGGGAGGGTGGAGGGTGCGGGTGTGCCTTCCGACGGACGCGGCGGCCCGCCTGGAGGCAGTCCCGTGAGCCCTGTGGGCCGGCGCCCGACGGGTACGGGGAGATGCCTGGCGGACGGCGTGCGCGTACCGGGGCGGGCGTGGGAGGGCCGCGGCTCCGCGCCGGCGGGAGCGCGGGGTGCTGTGACCGTCCTCGGGGCGCGCGCGCCGAGGGCGCGCGGGGCGCCCTGGCAGCGCTGCGAGGCGCCGTGGTTGCCCTCGGGCTCCCGGTCGGGGCCGCGGGACAGCCCGTAGGCTGCTGCGATGTCCTTCAGCGTTCTCCTGGTAGACGACGAGCCTCTCGTGCGCGCCGGTCTGCGTGCCGTGCTGGAAGCCCAGCCCGACATCGAGGTGGCGGGTGAGGCGGCGGACGGCGCCGCCGTGCTCCCCCTGGTGCGGCGGCTGCGCCCCGACGTGGTCGCCATGGACGTGCGGATGCCATTGATGGACGGCATCGAGGCGACCCGCCTGGTGCTGCGCACGGTGCCGGAGCCTCCGAAGATCCTGGTGGTGACGACGTTCGAAAACGATGAGTACGTGTACGAGGCGTTGCGGGCCGGGGCGGACGGCTTCCTGCTCAAGCGCGCCAGGCCGGCGGAGATCGTGCACGCCGTGCGCCTGGTGGCGGAGGGCGAGTCGCTGCTGTTCCCGGCGGCTGTGCGCCGGCTCGCCGCCGAGTACGGCACGGACAAGGCGCGCGCCGCCCTGGAGCGGGCGGCGCTGACGGAGCGGGAGGCGGCGGTGCTGCGGCTGATGGCCCGAGGACTGTCCAACGCAGAGATCGCGGCCAGTCTGGTCGTCGGCACGGAGACGGTGAAGTCCCATGTCAGTGCGATTCTGGCGAAACTGGGCGCGCGTGACCGCACGCAGGCGGTGATCGCCGCCTACGAGTCCGGTTTCGTGGCTCCGGGTTGAGCCGTATTGCGGCTCGATACCAGCTTCCTTCGCTGGTCGCAGGGCATACGACCAGCGAGTACGATCCGGCAGACATTGCGCAAGAGCTGGGAGGACACACCGTGGGCAGGCTGACCGGTGGGGACCCGTCGCTGCTGCGGCGGATCAATTCCGCGGTGGTGTTGCACGCCCTGAGAGGGGCCGGTGCGCTGACGCTGACGGACCTGACGCGGATCACGGGTCTGTCCCGACCGACGGTGGAGGGGGTCGTCGAGGGGCTCTTCGAGGCCGGGTTGGTGGTCGAGGCGCTGCCCGACGAGAGCGAGGCCCGTCGTCAGGGGCGGCCCGCACGGCGGTTCCGCTTCCGGGCCGAGGCGGGTCATCTGCTGGGCGTCGAGATCGGACCGCACCGGGTTTCCGCCCTGATCTCGGGGCTGGACGGCCGGGTCATGGGAGCGGGATCCCGTGCGGTGTCGGAGACTGCCGGCGCGGACGACCGGCTCGACCAGGTCCGGGGCGTCATAGCCGACGTGCTGCGGAGTACCGGGGTCGCCCGGAGCAGCCTGCGCGCGGTCGGCGTGGGCAGCCCCGGCATCGTGGAGGCCGACGGGACGGTGCGGTTGGGGACGGCGTTGCCGGAGTGGACCGGTCTCGCGCTCGGGGAGCGGCTGCGCCGTTCCTTCCGCTGCCCCGTCCTCGTGGAGAACGACGCCAACGCCGCCGCGGTCGCCGAGCATTGGAAGGGGGCGGCCACCCAGTCCGACGACGTCGTCTTCGTCCTGGCGGGGCTGAGTCCGGGAGCGGGGTCCCTGATCGGCGGGCGTCTGCATCGAGGGTTCGGCGGGGCCGCCGGGGAGATCGGCGCACTGCATCTGCTGGGCCGGGGCGTGACCCCGGAGCGTCTGCTGTCCACGACGGACACGCCGCTGGACCCACTGGACGAGCACGCCGTGGCCGCGGTGTTCGCCCAGGCCCGGCAGGGCGACGCGGGCGCGCAGGCGGCGGTCGAACGGTTCCTGCAGCGGCTCGTGCACGACGTGGCGGCCCTGGTGCTGGCGCTCGATCCGGAGCTGGTGGTCGTCGGGGGCTGGGCCGCCGGGCTGGACGGGGTGCTGGACCCCCTGCGCCGGGAGCTGGCCCGCTACTGTCTGCGCCCGCCGCGGGTGACGTTGTCGTTGCTCGGTGAGGCCGCGGTCGCCACGGGGGCGCTCCGCATCGCGCTGGACCATGTCGAGGAGCAGTTGTTCACCGTGGAGGGGCCGGTCACGGCCCGCCGCTGACCCCGGCCGAGGCGCGGACGGCTGGACGCGGCGGCCGCCGTGGCCGATGGCGGTGGCCGCTCCGCCCGGTGGTCACCCCGGACTCCGCAGCCAAGGCCTGCGGCCACCCCGGCCAGTGGCCGCCGGGGCCGGGCAGGCCGGCGGCTCGCGCCGCCCAAGGAGCGACCCGAGCGGGGCGGAGCCGGGCGGGCGGTCCCGTCGGGGGGAGTCCGCGGGCCCGAAGAGCGAAGGAAGGGAAGCGGAGGAGCGGAAAGACGGAAAACCGCTGCTCCCGGAGGGGTGGTGTGCCCCGGGAGCAGCGGTGGGCGGCCGAGGCCGGCGGCGTCAGGACGCCTGGCGTTCGCGCCCCTCGTCGTGGCTGATCTCCAGCGCGCCCGAGTCCCCGAAGGTGAGGCGGCAGGTGTCGGCCCGGTAGGTGGCGACGGAGACGGCCGCCGTCGTGCCCGCGGCGAAGTAGCGGGTGGTGACCACCAGGACGGGCGCGCCGGGGAGCCGGTCGAGCTCCTTGGCGTCGTCCGCCCGCGCCGATCCGAGCTCGACGGAGCGGTCCTGCCCCTCCAGGCCCAGGCGGTGCAGCTCGCGCAGCACGCTCCGGGCGCGGACCGTGCCGGACGGGGCGTCGATGGCGGACAGGTCGGGGACGGAGGAGGACGGGATGTAGAGCAGCTCGGCCGCGACCGCCTGGCCGTGGGTGTCGCGGATGCGGCGCACCACGTGGACATGCTCGGACCGGCCCGTCCCGAGCATGTCGGCCACCGCCGAGGGGGCCTTGTCCAACGTGCAGTCGACCGGCTGCCAGGCCTCGCCGCTGACGCCGCCCGCCCATTCGTGCTGGGCCGTGGAGACGGCGACGCCCACGCGCGGCGGGGCGACGGTCGTCCCGACGCCGCGGCGGCGCTGCAGCCTGCCTTCGAGTTCGAGCTGCTCCAGCGCCTGCCGGAGCGTGGCTCGTGCGACACCGAACCGGGCCGCGAGGTCACGCTCGTTGGGCAGGATCTCCCCCACCGCGAAGTCCGAGTCGAGTGCCTCACTGAGCACGGTCCTGAGGTGCCAGTACTTCGGCTCCTGCACCGATTCCAGCTGCGTGGTCCCCACCCTGTCCTCCGCAATCGCCCAGCGGCTTTTCCGCGACGTTATTTATTAAAGGTTCTTACCTTAAGTGAGACCCTAGGACGGCGCACCCCCTTGGTCAAGACCAATACTTATCCCGTAACGGAACGAAACGGAACTTCTCAGCCGTGCGTTCACGAAACGTTCGCGGCACTGTGACGCCCGCAGGACACAGAGCCCCGCCATCCGATCGATGGCGGGGCTCTGACCAGGCCCGGAACGAGCCCCTGGCGACGTTCGTACCGCGGCAGCGAGGGCCGGTCGCGCCGGTCAGACGGCGGGCAGCCCGGAGAGCTTGTCCGGATTACGAATGATATAGGCGCATTGAATGGCGCCTTCGACGACTTCGACCTGGAACGCGGCGTCCGGTCGTCCGTCCACGTAGTACACGACGGCGGGCCCCCCGTTGAGCTCCACGATGCGGATCTCTCCGTCCGGGCCCAGCTCCCCCATGACCGCGAAGAGGAACCGGCCGACCTTGTCGGCCGTCTCGATGACCCGCCGCGGCGCCTTGGCCTTGCCGCCGCTGTCGCTGACGAGCCGGACGTCCGGGGCCAGCAGGGCGAGCAGTTGCTCGATGCCGCCCCCGGAGGCGGCGGCCAGGAACCGTTCGGTCAGGTCGCGGCGCTCGACGGGATCGACCTCGTAGCGGGGCTTGCGTTCCTCCACATGCCGCCGGGCGCGGCCGGCGAGCTGCCGGACGGCCGCCTCGGTGCGGTCCAGGGCGGTGGCGATCTCGGCGTAGGGGAAGCCGAAGGCCTCCCGGAGCACGAACACCGCGCGCTCCAGCGGCGAGAGCGATTCCAGGACGACCAGCACGGCGATCGAGACGGAGTCGGCGAGGACGGCGCGCTCCGCCGTGTCGGGCAGGGCGGGGCCGTAGTCCGTGACCACCGGCTCGGGCAGCCAGGGGCCCACGTAGGACTCCCGGCGCGACTGCACTTGGCGGAGCCGGTCGATGGCCAGCCGGGTGGTGATCCGCACCAGGAAGGCCCGCGGTTCGCGGACGTCCTCGCGCTCCGCGGCCGACCACCTCAGCCAGGCTTCCTGCACGACGTCCTCGGCGTCGGCGACGCGGCCGAGCATCCGGTAGGCGACGCCCGTCAGCACGGGTCGGTGTTCCTCGAAGAGGTCGGTCGCGGTGTCGACTGTCACCCGTCCATCCCAGCCGACACGCCGGTCGGTGTCCAGCGGGAATCGCCGGACCCCTTGAACTGCAAGCTACTCGACGGTAATTGTTGTTGACGAGTTGTCTACTCACCCGAGACGTCCAGCCACCGCAGGGAGCAGCATGACCACCACGGTCTCCTTCACCGCCCCCACGGCCGACGGCCCCCGGCCGGTGTCGGTCGTCTACGAACGGTCCGGCTCCGGCGAACCGTTGCTGCTGCTCCACGGCATCGGCCACCACCTCCAGGCCTGGCACCCGGTGACGCGGATCCTCGCCGCCGAGCGGGAGGTGATCGCCGTGGACCTGCCCGGCTTCGGCGCCTCGGCCCCGCTGCCGGACGGGACCCGGTACGACCTCCCCACCGTCGCCGGGGTCCTCGCGGCCTTCTGCGAGGAACTCGGCCTGGACCGCCCGCACGTGGCCGGCAACTCCCTGGGCGGCCTGCTCGCCCTGGAGCTGGGGCGCACCGAACTCGTCCGCTCGGTCACGGCGCTGGCCCCGGCCGGGTTCTGGAACGAGGCGGAGCGGCGCTACGCCTTCACGACGCTGCGGGCGATGCGCCGCGGCGCGCTGGCGATGCCCGTCGCGATGATCGAGCGGCTCTCGCGCAGCGCGGCCGGCCGCACGGCTCTGACGAGCACCATCTACGCCCGGCCCGCGCGGCGTTCGCCGGAGGCCGCCGTCGCCGAGACCCTCGCGCTGCGCGGGGCGACGGGATTCCACCAGACGCTGGAGTCGGGCCGGAGCACCCTCTTCGGCGACGACGTCAAGGGCATCCCCGTCACCGTCGCCTGGGGCGCCCGCGACCGCATACTGCTGCGCAGGCAGGGAGTGCGCGCCAAGCGGGTCATCCCCGAGGCCCGGCTGGTGCGGCTGCCCGGCTGCGGCCACGTGCCGATGAACGACGATCCGGCGCTGGTGGCGCGCGTCATCCTGGACACCAGCCGCTGAGGGGGCCCGGTCCGACCCCGTCCGACGGGCGCCGTTCACCCGCGGTTGGGGTGGTGGCCGCCGCCGGGCACTAGGCATGGGCGGAGACCGGCGTCGGCCGGGGCGGGCCGCGTCCGTCCCGGACCGGCGCACTGCCACCGCACCCTGGAGACGCATCGATGCCGTACCGCCCTCGTATCCCCTCGCCCGGCCGCCGAGCGGTCCTGCGCGGGTCCCTGATCGCCCCGGCGGCGGTCGCCCTGTCGCCCGCCGCCGCCTCCGCGGCGCCCGCGCTGACGCTGGCGGGTCGGCCCGAGGCCTCCTGGGGCGTCCAGGTGGGGAGCGTGACGGCCTCCTCGGCGCTGGTGTGGGTGCGGTCGGACCGGCCGGCCCGGATGCTGGTGGAGACCTCGGCGACCGAGACGTTCCGGCGGGTCCGCAGGTGGCACGGGCCGCTGGTCGGGCCGGGCACGGACTTCACCGGCACGACGCCGCTGTACGGCCTGCCCGCGGGCGAGCAGGTGCACTACCGCGTCACGCTCGCCGACCCGGCCGACCCCCGGCGCACCGGCAGACCGGTGTACGGCACCTTCCGCACCGCCCCGGCCCGGCGACGCGACGGAGTGCGCTTCCTGTGGTCCGGCGACATCGCGGGGCAGGGGTGGGGCATCAACCCGGACATCGGCGGCTACCGGGCGTACGAGGAGATGCGCCGGCTGGACCCCGACTTCTTCCTGTGCAGCGGTGACAGCATCTACGCGGACGGGCCGCTCCAGCCGAGCGTGACGCTGCCGGACGGCCGGATCTGGCGCAACATCATGACCGACGAGAAGGCGAAGGTCGCCGAGACGCTGGCGGAATACCGGGGCAACTTCCGCTACAACCTGCTCGACGCGAACTTCCGCCGCTTCAACGCGCAGGTGCCCTCCATCGTGCAGTGGGACGACCACGAGGTGCGCAACAACTGGTATCCGGGGCAGATCCTCGACGACGCCCGGTACACCGAGAAGAACGTCGACATCCTCGCGGCGCGCTCCGCGCGGGCCTTCCACGAGTACGTCCCGCTCTCGCCCTCGTACGGCTCCGCGCGGCGGTCCCGGATGTACCGCGTCGTCCACCACGGGCCGCTGCTGGACGTGTTCGTCCTCGACATGCGCTCGTACCGCAACGCCAACTCCCCCAACCGGCAGGCGGACGACACGACCGGCATCCTCGGCGCCGAGCAACTGCGCTGGCTCAAGCGCTCGCTCGCCGCGTCGCGGGCGGTGTGGAAGGTCATCGCGGCCGACATGCCGCTCGGCCTGGTGGTGCCCGACGGGGCGACGAACTTCGAAGCGGTGGCGCAGGGCGATCCGGGGGCTCCGCTCGGACGGGAGCTCCAGGTCGCCGAGCTGCTGCGGTTCATCAAGCACCGCAAGGTCACCGGCACGGTCTGGCTGACGGCGGACGTGCACTACACCTCGGCCCAGCACTACGCGCCGGAGCGGGCGGCGTTCAAGGACTTCGCCCCGTTCTGGGAGTTCGTCTCGGGCCCGCTGGCGGCGGGCGGTTTCCCGGCCAACGCGCTGGACGGCACCTTCGGCCCCGACCGGGTCTTCGTCCGGGCCCCGGACCGGGCGAACGTGTCGCCGATGGAGTCCCCGCAGTATTTCGGCGAGGTCGAGATCGACGGCGGCAGCGCCGATCTGACCGTCCGGCTGCGGGCGGAGGGCGGGTCGGTGCTGTTCAGCAAGGTGCTCCGGCCGGGTCGCGTCGGGCAGTGAGCGCGGGACGGGCCCCGCGCGGCCGACCGGGCTCCTGACGGTCGCCGTGCGGGGCCCGTCGGGAGCTGAGCCCCGCGGTGGCCCGTCGGTCGGGAGCCGAGCCGCGCGGCGGCGCGGCGGGCGCGGGGGCCGGTGGCCGTGCCTCCCGTCCGGGGGCCGCCGATCGGGGTCCTCGTCGGAGCGGCCGAGCGGTCGGGGCTCGGTCCGGACCCGGCCGGCACGCGTCGGCCGTACGCACGGTCGGACGGGGCGCGTGGTCCCGCGGGCCCCCGGTGGTCGAGCGCCCGGCGTCGTGCGCGCGGGGCTCCGCCGCAACGGCCCCGCCGCCCGGTCGGAGCCGCGGTTCGTACGGCCGGGACGCGGCGAGGAGCGACCAGCGCCCCGATTAACCCATCGGTCACAGGGCGTTCGTGGTCAGGCAACACCCGTCGTTCACAGTGAGGATATGACTGATGTGATATCCGCGAAGAGCGCCCGCCGCCCGTACCACTGGCGGCGGGGACTGATCGAGTCGGCCGCCCTGTGCACCGCGGTGGCCGTGGCCGACGCGGTCGCCCACCTGCTGGGAAGGGGAGCGGACGGTCCCCATCTGCTCATGGCCTCGGCCGTGGCGCTCGGGGCCGCGGCGATGTTCCACACCTGGTGGGCCCGGCGGCACAGCCACGCGCACCCGCCCGATCGCGCGGGGACGGATCCGGCGGCGGACGGGGCCGCGGAGGAGACCGTGCTCTGGCGGATGCGGACGACGGTGCGCGACGCGCCGGGGAGCCTGGCCGAACTGTGCCTGGCCCTCGCCCGGCTCCGGGTCGACATCCTCACGCTGCAGACCCACCCGCTCGCTCGGGGGACCGTCGACGAGTTCCTGCTGCGGTCGCCGGCCACGCTCCAGGCGGGCGAACTCACCCGTGAGATCGCGGCCGCGGGCGGCGGCTCCCCCTGGATCGAGCGGGCGGACGCCCATGACCTGGTCGACGTCCCGACCCGGATGCTGTCCCTGGCCACACGGACGGCGCTCGACGCTGCCGAACTGCCCCTCGCGCTGCGCCAACTGCTCGGCCGGTGCACCATCCACTCGACGCCCGCCGTCTCCGTGACCGGGCGCCCCACCGGGGAGAGCGCCCCGGTCGAAGGGGTGCTGGAGGAGACGGTGATGCGGCTGCGCGACCCGTCCGGCGGGGTCATCTCCGTGGAACGCCCCTACCTGCCGTTCACGCCGACGGAGTTCGCGCGGGCGCGCGCCCTGGTCGAGCTGGACGCGCGCCTCGGACCTCGGGTGCCGCGCGGCACGGACGTGCTGTCGCTGCCCGAGGGCGGCGAGATCACCGTGCGCCGCGCCGACCGGCGGGACGCCGCCGCCGCCCGCGCCCTGCACGACCGGTGCTCGCAGCGGACCCTGGGCCTGCGCTACCACGGTCCCGTGGGGGACGCGGACCGCTACCTCGACCATCTGCTGAGCCCCCGCTTCGGCCGCACCCTGGCCGCGCAGACGGCCTCCGGCGACCTGGTGGCCCTCGGCCACCTGCTGTGGGACGGCGACGAGACGGAGGTCGCGCTCCTCGTCGAGGACGACTGGCAGCGTCGGGGCATCGGCTCCGAACTGCTGCGGCGCCTGGTGGCTCTGGCCGGTGAGGCGGGCTGCGACAGCGTGTACGCCGTGACCCAGTCCCGCAACACCGGCATGGTGGCCGCGATGCGCGCGCTGAACCTGCCCCTCGACTACCAGATAGAGGAGGGGACGCTGGTCATCACCGCCCGCCTGACGGCAGAACGGCCGGTGACCGAGCGGCCGGTGGCGCAGCCCGCGAGCGAGCAGCCGGCACGGGCACACCTCACGGACGGACCGGGGTGGAGCGCGCCGGAGGGCGGGGCGACGGCGAAGCGGTCCGCCCGCCCCGCCGCGCCGGGGGAACGGGCCCGCCGCTGAGCGCCTGGCACAGGTCCGCCCACAGGTCCTCGACGTCCTCCAGCCCGACCGACATCCGCAGCAGCCGGTCGCCCACGCCGGACGCCCGCCGGTCTCCCTCGTCCACGATGCGGTGGCTGATGGAGGCCGGGTGCTGGATCAGCGAGTCCACGCTGCCCAGGCTGACCGCGGGCGTGATCAGCCGCACCGCCGAGATCACCCGGTGCGGGTCCCCGTACACCTCGAAGGCGATCATCGCGCCGCCGATCCGCGGGTAGTGCACGCGGGCGATCCGCGGGTCGGCGGAGAGCCTGCGGGCGAGGTCGGACGCGGTCGCCGAGGCGGCCCGGACACGTACGGGAAGCGTGGACAGGCCGCGCAGCAGCAGGTAGCCGGCGAGGGGGTGCAGCACGCCGCCGGTGGCGAACCGCACCTGGCGCAGCCGGGCGGCGAACTCCTCGTCGCAGGCCACCACTCCGCCCATGACGTCGCCGTGTCCGCCCAGGTACTTGGTGGCGCTGTGCAGGACGATCCGCGCGCCGTGTTCGACGGGGCGCTGGAGGACGGGGGTGGCGAAGGTGTTGTCGACCAGCAGCGGCACGGAACCGCAGGAGTGGGCGACGGCCCGGACGTCGATCTCGGCCAGCGTCGGGTTGGCCGGCGTCTCCACCATCACGAGCCCGGTGTCCGGGCGGATCGCGTCGGCGATGCCCGCCGGATCGGTCCAGGTCACCTCGGTGCCCAGCAGCCCGGCGCCGAGCAGGTGGTCGCTGCAGCCGTAGAGCGGGCGCACCGCGACGACGTGGCGCGGCCCCGCGCTCGCGCGGGCGAGCAGCACCGCGGTGAGCGCCGCCATGCCGCTGGCGAAGGCGACCGCGCTCTCGGTCCCCTCCAGACGGGCGAGCGCCGTCTCGAACCGGGCGGTGGTCGGGTTGTCGAGCCGGGCGTAGACGGGCGGTCCGTCGGGGCGGGCGCCGGTGGCGGCGAAGGCGTCGATCCGTTCGGCCTCGCCGCGCGAGTCGGCACAGGGGTAGGTGGTGGACAGGTCGATCGGCGGGGCGTGCAGGCCGAGGGGGGCGAGGTCGTCGCGTCCGGCGTGCACGGCTTCGGTGGCGAGCGCCCTGGGCGGGGTGGCGGCAGGGGGCGTCATCGAGACATCGTCGTCCATGCGGCCACTCTGAACAGTGGCCGCCTCATAGTGGCGAACACCCGTGCTACGTTCGGCAGATGGCTGATTCCGTCGCACTGGACCCGGTGGATCTGCACATTCTGCGGCTGCTGCAGAACGACGCACGGACCACGTACCGTCAGCTCGCCGCCGAGGTGGGGGTGGCTGCTTCGACGTGCCTGGACCGGGTGGCCCGGCTGCGCCGCTGCGGGGTGATCCTCGGCGACCAACTGCGGCTGGACGCGGCGAAGCTCGGCCGGGGGCTCCAGGCGCTGCTCCTGGTGCAGGTCAGGCCGCACCGCCGGGAGCTGATCGGACCGTTCGTCGAGCGGGTCAGGGCCCTGCCGGAGTCCCGCGCGCTGTTCCACCTCACCGGCCCCGACGACTACCTCGTGCAGGTGGCGGTGGCCGACACGGCCGATCTCCAGCGCCTGGTCCTGGACGAGTTCACCTCGCGCCGCGAGGTGGCGCGCGTGGAGACGCGCCTGGTCTTCCAGCAGTGGGACTGCGGTCCGCTGCTGCCGCCCGCCGGGAGGTGACGCGGCGGGGCCCCGGGGGCGATCGGCCCGCGCCCGTCGAAGATTTTCGGGGGTGACGGGAGGTGCGCCGCCGTACGAGGATGTCCGCATGTCAGACACTGCGAGCAGCGCGCTCCCCCGTCAGGTCGCCGACGCCTACGTCGACGCACTCATCGAACTCGACCCCATCACGGGCACCTACCTGGGCGTGCCCGAAAGTTCGCGCCGACTGCCCGACTTCTCCCCGGCCGGCCAGGCCGCGACCGCCGACCTCATCCGCGCGACGCTGCGCGAGCTGGACGCCGCCGAGGGGCGCCCCGGTGCGGACAGCGATGCCGAACGGCGCTGCGGACGCCTGCTGCGGGAGCGCCTGACGGCCGAACTCGCCGTCGTCGAGGCCGAGGAGGGGCTGCGGACCGTCTCCAACATCCAGTCGCCCGCCCACAGCGTCATCGAGGTCTTCACGATCACGCCGACCGGCACCGAGGAGGAGTGGGCAGCGGTCGCCGACCGGCTGCGCGCCGTGCCCGCCGCGTACGAGGGGTACCGCGCCTCGCTCGCGCTCGGCCTGGAGCGCAAGCTGTACGGCGGACCCCGCGCGACCGCCACGTTCATCGAGCAGTTGGCGGAGCGGGGCGGCGAGAGCGGCACCCCGGCGTTCTTCACGGAGTTCGTCGCCGGCGCGCCCGACTCGTTGCGGGCGGAGCTGGAGGAGGCCGCCCGGCTCGCGACGGCCTCGGTGCTCTCGCTGCGGGACTGGGTGCGCGATGTGTACGCCCCGGCGATCGAGGGGGCCCCGGACACCGTCGGCCGGGAGCGCTACGCCCGTTGGTCGCGGCAGTACAACGGCGCCGACCTGGACCTCGACGAGGCGTACGCGTACGGCTGGTCCGAATACCACCGGCTGCTCGCCGAGATGCGCGTGGAGGCCGAGAAGATCCTGCCGGGCGCGGGCCCCTGGGAGGCGCTCGCCCACCTCGACGTGCACGGCCGGCACATCGAGGGCGTGGACGAGGTCCGCGACTGGCTCCAGAGCCTGATGGACGAGGCGATCGAGGCCCTGGACGGCACGCACTTCGACCTCGCCGAGCGGGTGCGGAAGGTGGAGTCCCGCATCGCTCCGCCCGGCGGGGCCGCCGCCCCCTACTACACCGGCCCCTCCGAGGACTTCTCGCGTCCGGGGCGCACCTGGCTGCCCACCATGGGCGAGACGCGCTTCCCGGTGTACGACCTGGTCTCCACCTGGTACCACGAGGGCGTTCCCGGCCACCATCTGCAGATCGCGCAGTGGACGCACGTCGCCGACAGCCTCTCGCGCTACCAGGCCTCGATCGGCCAGGTCAGCGCCAACGCCGAGGGATGGGCGCTGTACGCGGAGCGGTTGATGGACGAGTTGGGCTTCCTGCCCGACGCCGAGCGGCGGCTCGGCTATCTCGACGCCCAGATGATGCGGGCCTGCCGGGTGATCGTGGACATCGGTATGCACCTGGAGCTGGAGATCCCCGCGGACTCCCCCTTCCATCCGGGCGAGCGGTGGACGCCCGCCCTGGCGCAGGAGTTCTTCGGCTCCCACAGCGGCAGGCCCGCCGACTTCGTGGAGAGCGAGATCACCCGCTACCTGTCCATGCCGGGGCAGGCCATCGGCTACAAGCTGGGCGAGCGCGCCTGGCTGCTCGGCCGGGAGAAGGCGCGCGCGGCGCACGGCGACGCGTTCGACCTGAAGGCCTGGCACATGGCGGCGCTCTCCCAGGGGTCGCTGGGCCTGGACGACCTGGTGGACGAGTTGTCCCGGCTCTGATACCGCCCCCTGGGACGCCGGCGCCCCGCGTCCCGCCCGAGGAAGTGAGGCAGCGTGCCATGAGCGAGCGGAACGGATTCCTGTTCTGCGCCGATCCGTTGCGCCCGGCCCGGCCCGATCCGCACTTCGCCGGCGAGGTCGCGGCCGCGCGGACGGCGGGCGGACGGGTCGCGCTGCTCGACCATGACGCGCTGCTCGCCGGCGACGCGGCCGGGGCGGTCGCACGGGTGGAACGGGGCTCGGGACCGTACTGGTACCGGGGGTGGATGATCCCCTCCGCCCGGTACGCCGAGTTGGAGGCGGCGCTCGCCGTACGGGGCTGCGCCCTGCTCACCCGCGCCGCCGGATACCGCCGCGCCCATGAACTCCCCGGCTGGTACGAGGCGTTCGCCGCGCTCACGCCGCGCAGTGTCTGGCGCGCCGCGGCTCCGGGGGCGGGCCCGCCCGGCCCCGGCGAGCTGGCCGCGCTCGCGGCGCCGCTGGGGGCGGGGCCGGGCATCGTGAAGGACTTCGTGAAGTCCCGCAAGCACGAGTGGCACGAGGCCTGTTACGTGCCGGACCTGGCGGACCGCGAGCATCTGGCCGCCGTGGTCGGCCGGTTCGTGGAGTCGCAGGGCCCCTGCCTCGCCGGGGGCCTGGTGCTGCGGGCCTTCGAGCCGTTCGCCGCGGGCGGCGAGGCGCGGGTGTGGTGGGTGGACGGGGAGGCGGTCCTCGTCACCGCCCACCCCGACACCCCGGACCGCACACCCGTCCCCGAACTCGGCCCCGTACGGGAGGCGGTGGGCCGCCTGGGAGAGCGCTGGGTCACCACCGACCTGGCGCTGCGCGAGGACGGGGCGTGGCGGGTGGTGGAGGTCGGCGACGGCCAGGTCAGCGGGGCGCCCGCCGGGGCGCGGACCGGGGCCCTGTTCGCCGCGCTGGCCGCGGCCGCGCCCCGCTGACCCGCTCCCGAGCCGCCGTGCCGGCGGTCGCGGACGGCTGCCGGAGCGGTGAGCGGGCCGGTGGCGCGCGGTGAACGGCCCTCCCCGGCCTCGTCGGCACGTCTTCACGCCCCGCGCCCGCGCTCGCTGACCATCTCCCCGACCTGGTGGCCCAGTGGGGCGGGGGCCGGGCGGCGCGGGCCGAGCCGTTCGGCCAGGCCCCCGGCAGCACGCGACCACCGGGGCGGCCGGGTCCAGCGGTGGCGCCGTCCGCTCGGGGACCAGGGCGGTGGGCGATCGCCCGCCGAAGCGGCGGGGCGTCCGGCGGCCGGGCGGGTCACAGGCGGTGGCGCACCGAGGAGCCCTGCCGCTCCTTGACCACTTCGAGGCGGACCGGGATGCGGCGGCGCAGGTCCGGCACGTGGCTGACGATGCCGACGCTGCGGTCCTGCTCCCGCAGGGAGTCCAGCACGTCGAGCACGTCGTCCAGGGTCTGGTCGTCGAGGCTGCCGAACCCCTCGTCGATGAAAAGGGTGTCCAGGCGCACGCCGCCCGCCTCCTCGGTGACGACGTCGGCGAGGCCCAGCGCCAGGGCCAGCGAGGCGAAGAACGTCTCCCCGCCCGACAGGGTCGCGGTGTCCCGCTCGCTCCCGGTCCAGGCGTCGACCACGTGCAGCCCGAGTCCGGCTCTGCGCCCGCCGGTGCGGGCGTCGGAGTGGACGAGCGTGTAGCGGCCCGAGGACATCCGCTGGAGCCGCACGGTCGCCGCGGCCGCCACCTGTTCGAGCCGGGCGGCCAGGACGTACGCCTCCAGGCGCATCCGGCGCTCGTTGTCGGCGGAGGTGCCGGCCGCCAGGCCCGCGAGCCGGGCGACGCGCTCGTACTCCTGGCGCACCGGGCCCAGCCGCCGCACCTCATCGGCGGTCCGCCCGGAGAGGCGGGACAGCTCGGCGCAGCGTTCGCGGGCGGCGGCGAGCCCGGAGGCGGCGGCCCGCAGGCGCCGTTCCGACTCCTCGTACGCGCTCTGCGCGGCGGCCGGCCGGGCGGGAGGGCGCTCGGCGGCGTCGCGGGCGTCCTGCTCGGCGCGGCGGTCGGCGACCGCCGCGGCCTCGGCCTGCCAGACGTCGACGCGGTGCTGGAGTTCGCGGTGGGCCGAGGCGTCGAGGAGGGCCGCCGCGGCGGCCTGCGGGGTGTCGAAGCCGGCCCGGAACGCCGCGTCCGACAGCCGGCCGTCGGCCTCCTTGCGGCGCTGGGCGGCCTCCTGCTCGGCGCGCACGGCGTCGGCGGCGGTGTCCAGCAGCGCGATGCGGCGGGAGAGCCGTTCCGCGTACGCGGCGACGGAGTCGGACTCCCCCCGGAACGCGGCCAGTGCGCCCTCCAGCTCGGCCTGTTCGCGGTCGAGCGCCTCCCTCCGGGAGGTGCGGGCGGCGGCGCGGCGCTCGGCCTCCTGCCGGAGTTCGAGGCGCTCGCGGTGTTCGCGCTCGGCCGCGGCGAGGGCTTCGTGGGCGGCGTGCGTCCCGGCGGCGAGGCGGTGCGCCTCGGCGTGCTCCTGGGCCAACCGGTCGACGGCGATCTGGAGTTCGGCGACGCTCGGTCCGGCGGCCGGGTCCGCCGCCTCCCCGTCCGGTATGCCGTCGCGGGCCTCGGCGTGCGCCGCCGCGTGGCGCTCGAGGACGAGCCCGAGGGCCTGTTCGGCGCAGGCGCGTGCCTCCTCGGCACGCCGGTGGGCGGCGAGGGCGGCCTCCTCCGTGGCGCGGTCCACGTGGCCGTCGCCCGCCGCGGCGGGGGCCGGGTGCTCGGCGGACCCGCAGACGGTGCAGGGCTCGCCGTCGACGAGCCCCGCGGCCAGCTCCGCCGCGATGTCCCGCAGTCGCCGCTCCCGCAGCCCGAGCCAGGTCTCGTGGGCGTCGAGGGCGCGGGCGCGGGCCTCGTCCAGCGTGCGCCGGGCCGCCTCCGCCCGGTCGGCCAGCGCGTCGCGGCGGCGGGCCGCCTCCAGTCGGCGGCGGGCCGGGGCGAGGCGGCCGGCGAGCTGCTCGGCGCGGGTGGCGGCCTCCTGCGCGGTCGCGATGTCCTGCCGGAGCCGCGCGTGGACGGCGTCCCAGCCGGCCAGCCAGCCGTGCGCGTCGCGGACGACCGCGTCGTCGGAGCGGGACTCCTGCTCCAGCCGCTCGCGTTCCTCGTCGATCCGGGCGCTGCGCTGCTCGGCGCGGCGCGCCGACTCCAGGCCGCCCAACTCCTGCCGGTACCGGCGCTCCAGCTCGGTGAGCCGGTCGGCGCTCGCCTCGGCGAGATCGGGGGGCAGTTGGGCCCGGACCCGGTCGAGTGCGCCGCTCGCCGTGCGGTGCGCGCGCTCGGCCTCCTCGCGCAGGTCCAGGGCGGGCGCGACCCGTTCCGCCTTGCGGGAGCGCTCCAACCGCTCCTGGCAGCGGTCGTGTTCGGGGCGGCGCTCCTCCAGCGCCGCGGAGCGCCGCCGGGTCTCCTCGTACCGCTCCTGGAGGCGGGCCAGTTCGCGTTCGGCGTCCAGCGCCCGGCGGGCGGCGGCCTGCCGCTCCTCGGCTCCGGCGAGGGCGCATCCGGCGACGGCGAGCCGTTCGCGGGCCGTGCTGCGGGCGACGGCGGCCCACCGCAGGGCCGCTTCGGCGAGTCCGGGTTCGCCGGGCCGGGCGGTCGGCGGCGCGGTTTCGGCCCCGGCGGGCCCGGCCGCCTGGACGAGGCGCTGGGTGAGGGCGAGGATCGCCTCGTCGCCGGACTTCACCCGTGCCTCGGCCTCGCGCCGCAGTTCGGCGAGCCGCTCCTCGACGGCGGCGAAGCGGCGGGTGTCGAAGAGGCGGCCGAGCAGCTTGCCGCGGGCCTCCGCGTCGGCGCGCAGGAAGCGGGCGAAGTCGCCCTGCGGCAACAGCACGACCTGGCAGAACTGGTCGCGGCTCATGCCGATGAGCTGGGTCAGCTCCTCGCCGATCTCCTGGTGGGACTTGCTCAGGGCCCGCCAGCCGTGCTCGGGGTCGTGGACGCGCAGCCGGCTCTGGGCCTTCTCCAGGGTGAAGCCGTCGCCGCGCTTCTTGGGGCGGGGCTGGGCGGGGTTGCGGGTGACCTCCAGGCGGCGGCCGCCGACGGTCAGCTCCAACTGGACCTCGGTCGGCAGCCCGGCCGGGGCGTGGTCGCTGCGCAGGGACGCGCCGGGGCTCTGCCGGGCGCCGGGGACGGCCCCGTACAGGGCGTAGCAGACGGCGTCCAGGACCGAGGTCTTCCCGGCGCCGGTGGGTCCGTGGAGGAGGAAGAGCCCGCCGGAGGAGAGGGCGTCGAAGTCGACTTCCTGGGTGGCGCCGAACGGGCCGAAGGCGGTGAGCGTGAGGCGGTGCAGTCTCACCGGGACACCTCGCGCACGCTCTCGTCGACCCGTACGTCGTCGAACGCGGAGCGCAGGACGGTGCGTTCGAGGTCGCTGGGGCCGCTGCCGCCGCGGACGTGGGCGACGAAGTCCTCCGCGATCTGGTGGTCGTCGCGGCCCCGGAGCCGCTGGGCGTAGGAGGCCAGCGGGTCCTCCGGGGGGCGCTCGGGGTCGAAGACGAGGCTGAGGGTGTGCGGGAAGCGGCCGGCGAGGCGGGCCATGGGTTCGGCGGGGCGGACCGGGTCGGTCAGGGTGGCCTCCACCCAGGCGTGCTCGTGGCGGACCAGGGCCGGGTCCGCCAGGAGGGCGTCGAGGCGCCCCCGGAGCCGGGCGAGGGGGCGTGGGACGGGGCAGTCGATCCGCTCCTCGGCGGTGATGCGGCCGCCGCCGTCGAGGTCGACGAGCCACATGGTCTTGCGGTGGTCGGCCTCGGAGAAGGAGTAGGCGAGCGGGGAGCCGGAGTAGCGGACGCGCTCGGTGACCCGCTGGCAGCCGTGGAGATGGCCCAGCGCCACGTAGTCGACGCCGTCGAAGACCCCGGCCGGGACGGCGGCGACCCCGCCGACGGTGATGTCGCGCTCGCTGTCGCTGGGCAGCCCGCCCGCGACGAAGGCGTGGGCGAGGACGACGGAGCGGGTGCCCGGCGGGCGGGTGGCGAGGTCGGCGCGGACCCGGTGCATGGCGGCGGTGAGGACCGCCTCGTGGCCGGCTCCGGAGGCCCGCAGGCCCTCCCTGACCAGGGCGGGCTCCAGGTAGGGCAGCCCGTAGAAGGCGACGTCCCCGTGGGCGTCGGCGAGCACGACGGGGGTGGCGCAGCCCGCGGGGTCGGTCCGCAGGTGGATGCCGGCCCGTTGCAGGAGCCCCGCGCCGACGCCGAGCCGGCGGGCCGAGTCGTGGTTGCCGGAGATCATGACGGTGGGGACGCCGGCGGCGGCGAGCCGGTGCAGCGCGCGGTCGAACAGCTCGACGGCCCCGAGCGGCGGGACGGCCCGGTCGTAGACGTCGCCGGCGACGAGGACCGCGTCGACCTCCCGCTCCCCGACCGTCGCCACCAGGTGGTCCAGGTAGGCGGCCTGCGCGTCGAGCAGGGGGACGCGGTGGAAGGACCGGCCCAGGTGCCAGTCCGAGGTGTGCAGGATCCTCACGCCATCACTCCACCGGTTGCGGCCCGCATCGTCGTCCTCCACCCCGTGGGTCACGCCCCGGCTGCCCGTGATCCGCCGGCGGCGCCGCCCACGCTATCGCCGTCGGGCCGCCGGGACCGCATCGATCATGCATGTCCTGCGCGTGGGATTGCCCTCATCGTCCGCGCGGCACGTGCCGGGCCTGGGTGCTCAGGCGTCGCCGTACGCCTCGCCGCCCAGCTCCAGGGCGGCGGAGCCGGCCGTCGCGGAGGCGAGCCAGGCGGTGAACGCCTCGACGTCGGCGTCCGGCAGGCCGATCTCGATGGCGACCCGCTCCCCGTACCGCACCGCGCGGACGTCCCGCCCGGTGGCCCGCAGGTCGTTCTCCAACCTGCCCGCCCGGTGGTGGTCGACGTGGACGGTGGCGAGGCGGAAGCGCTGCCGGGTGAGGGTGCCGAGCGCGTCGAGCGCTTCGCCGACCACTCCCCCGTACGCCCGGATCAGCCCGCCCGCCCCGAGCTTGACCCCGCCGTAGTAGCGGGTGACGACCGCCGCGGCGTAGCGCACCTCGCGCCGCAGGAGCATCTGGAGCATCGGGACGCCCGCGGTGCCGCCGGGCTCGCCGTCGTCACTGGCCTTCTGCACGGAGGCGTCGGCGCCGATCACGTACGCGAAGCAGTTGTGGGTGGCGGTCGGGTGTTCCTCGCGGACGCGGGCGACGAAGTCCCGCGCCTCCTGCTCGGTGGCGGCGGGGGCGAGGGAGCACAGGAAGCGCGATCGGTTGATCTCGCTCTCGTGCACACCCGCGCGGGCGACGGTGCGGTACTGCTCCTGCATCCGTCCACCCTATGCGGGTGCGCGCGGGCGGGAATGGCGGGCGGGGGCCGTCCGTTGTCCGGGCATGGACGCAGAAGCGGAGACGATCCGGCGGATTCTTCAGGACACGGGCGACACCTGGGCGGTGGTCGGCCTGTCCGGCAACCCGTCCCGAGCGGCCTTCGGGGTGGCGCGGGTCCTTCAGCAATACGGGAAGCGGGTGGTGCCGGTGCACCCGAGGGCGGAGACCGTGCACGGGGAGCGGGGGTACGCCTCGCTCGCCGAGATCCCCTTCCCCGTCGACGTGGTGGACGTGTTCGTCAACAGCGGGCTGGCGGGCCCGGTCGCCGACGAGGCGGTGGCGGCGGGCGCGAAGGCGGTGTGGTTCCAGCTCGGGGTGGTGGACCGGGCCGCGTACGAGCGGACGCGGGCGGCGGGGCTGGACATGGTGATGGACCGGTGCCCGGCGATCGAGATCCCGAAGCTGCGCGGCGGCGTCTGAGCGGCGGGCCGGGCCTCCCTCAGACCCCGAGCCCGGCGACGAGGTCCGCGCCCGGCAGCGCGGCGAGCGCCTTGCCGGGGACGATGAGCTTGCCCCGCCGGCGGCCGCTGCCGATCAGCACCCAGTCCAGGTCCACGACGGCGGGGTCCAGCAGCAGGGGCCAGCCGGCGGGCAGGCCGATCGGGGTGATCCCGCCGTACTCCATGCCGCTCGCCCCGACCGCCGTCTCCATCGGCGCGAAGGACGCCTTGCGCGCAGCGAGGCGCCTGCGCACCGCCCCGTTGACGTCGACCCTGGCGCGGGAGAGGACCACGCAGGCGGCGTACGTGACCTCCTGACCGCGCTTGCCCGCCACGACGACGCAGTTGGCCGAGGCGTCCAGCAGTTCCCGGCCGTGGTGCTCGGCGAAGACCGCGGTGTCGGCGACGGCCGGGTCGGTGTCGACGTGGACGAGCTGGTCGGCGGTGAACCCGCCCCAGCCCTCGGCCACGGCCGCCGCGACGGGGGGCGGGAGCAGGTCGAGCCGTTCCCCGGCGGGAGCGGCGTCCTGGAAGGTCCCGATGGGTGCGCGCATGGCGATCACGCTAGCAGCGGCCGCAGCCCCGGCGGCCCGACGTCTCAGCGAGCGGAACGGCGGGACGCCGTCGGCGTCAGGGCAGGCGGAGCGTGCTCTCGGGCCCGTCCGGGGTCTCCTCCAGGCCGTCGAGCGCCAGGAGCTGCTCGGGCGTGACGCCTTCCGGGATGGGCACGGGCGCGGGCGTGCGCAGGGGCGGCTGCCAGCCCTTCTCCGGGTCCCAGGCGCGTACGACGCGGGCCGGGGCCCCGGCGACCACCGCGTGGTCGGCGACCTCCCCCCGTACCACCGACCCCGCCGCGACGACCACGTTCCGGCCGAGGCGGGCTCCGGGCAGGACCACCGCGCCGGTGCCGATCCAGCAGCCGGGGCCGATCGCGACGGGCTCGGTCCGGGGCCACTGCTTGCCCACGGGCACGTCCGGGTCGTCGTAGCTGTGGTTGGTCGAGGTGATGTAGACGTACGGGCCGCAGTACGTGTCCGAGCCGATCGAGACGGTCGTGTCCGCGATGACGTGGCTGCCGCGCCCCAGCACCACCCCGTCGCCGAGCGTGAGGATGGGGCGGGGGCCCAGGTCGAGGTCGGGCATCATCCCGGCCGTCAGCGTGACCTGCTCGCCGATGACGCAGTGCGCGCCCAGTTCGATCCAGGGTTCCCCGAACACCGTCCCCTGCGGGAAGGCGAGCCGGGTGCCCGCGCCGATCGCGCCGAACCGCAGCGGGCCGGGGTGCTCGGCGGTGACCGCGCCCGCCTCCCGCATCCACGCCCAGCCCCGGTGGACCGCGCGGGAGGCGGCTCGGCGCGGGAGGCCGGCGAGGGAGGAGAAGGAGAACGTGTTGCGGTTCTTCGGCACGCGCTCACGGTAGTCGGCGCGGTGGGCGGCGGCCCGCGCGGTGACCTGTGATGTTCACCCCACCCCTCGCCGGGCGCGGGCGGCCGTCGCCTACCGTGTGGATCGGCCCGACGCAGTGGACAGGCCCACGGAGCACCACACCGGCGCGAAGGAGCAGGCGATGGCGGAGCAGGCGTTGATCACGGGCATGGGCGGCAAGGAGCCGGACATCGACGTGGACGCGTTCGTGGCCCCCACGTCCGTGGTGATCGGCGAGGTGGCGCTCGCGCCCGGCTCCAGCGTCTGGTACCAGGCCGTGCTGCGCGCGGACTGCGGCCCGATAGCGATCGGCCCGGACAGCAATATCCAGGACAACTGCAGTGTGCACACCGACCCCGGCTTCCCGCTCACGGTGGGCGCGCGGGTCTCGGTCGGCCACAACGCGGTGCTGCACGGCTGTGTGATCGAGGACGACGTGCTGGTGGGGATGGGCGCGACGGTGCTCAACGGCGCGCACATCGGCGCGGGTTCGCTGGTCGCGGCGCAGGCCCTGGTGCCGCAGGGGATGCGGGTCCCGCCGGGGTCGCTCGTCGCGGGGGTGCCCGCCCGGGTCAAGCGGCCGCTGACGGCGGAGGAGGCGGAGGGCATCCGCTTCAACGCGGCCGGTTACGTGGAGCTGGCCAGGGCCCACCGCGCGGCGCACGCGGGCTGAGGCCGTACGGGAGCGGCCCCGGACCGCGGGCCCGTCCACGCGGGGTGGCGGGGGCCCGTGGTCCGGGGCCGCTCCCCCGGTGTCAGCTGTTGGGGCGCAGGGTCCACACGACGGTCATCTCGCCGGTGACCGCGCCGTCCGCGCGGGTGATCTCGACGGCGACGGAGAACTCGGGGCGGCCGCCCGCGTCCAGCTCGGCGACGACGTCGGCGACGGGGCGGCCGAGGGTCGCGGTGGCGGTGACGTCGCCCTTGGCGAGCTTCTTGTAACCGATCTCGGCCTTCACGGCGAGCGGCACGGCGCGGTGCAGTTGGTCGCCGAAGGCGGCGAGGACGATGGCGCCGCTGGCGGACTCGGCGAGCGTGAACATCGCGCCGGCGTGCGGGCCGCCGACGTGGTTGTGGTAGTCCGCCTGGTCGGGGAGGGAGACGACCGCGCGCTCCGCGGTCGTCTCCAGGAAGTCGAGTTTGAGGGTCCGGGTCATCGGGACCGTCGCGAGGAGCATTTCTCCGACGGACATCTGGTCAGCGCTCATGGACCGAAGGTTACTCACCGGTAGTCCCCTTTGGCCATCCCCGCGACGCCGGCGGAACCGGGGCGGCCGTAGCAGCGGGCGCTCAGCCCCTCTATGGTTACTGGCCATGTGGCCAGGACAGCAGCCGCCCGGGGGCGAGCAGAACCCGCAGGACCAGAATCCGTACCAGCAGCCGGGGTACCAGCAGCCGAATCCCTACCAGCAACCGGGATATCCGCCGCAGACCCCGCCCACGGGGCCGGGCTACGGATATCCGCAGGGTCAGCCCGGCACGCAGCCGGGGTACCCGCAGCCCCATCCCTACCAGCAGGCGACCGTGCCGCAGTACGCGGTCACGGGCCCGCCCGGCGGTCCGGGGTCCGGCGACGACAAGAAGAAGACGGCCGTCGTCGCGATCGTCGCGGCGACCGCGGTCGTCGTGACCGCCGCCGTCACCGGCTTCATCGTGCTGCAGAAGGACGACGACGGCGGCAGGGCCGTCGCCGGCGGCAAGAAGTCGGCCTCGCCCAGCGCGCAGCCCGGCGGAGGGGCCGCCGGCTCCGCGCCGCCGGCGGAGAACCCGCGGGGCGCCGACAGTGACCCGAAGCCGCTCATTCCGGGCTGGAAGGTCGTCACCAACCCCAAGTGGGGCACCCAGTTCGACGTCCCCGGCGACTGGGAGGTGGCGAGTTCGGGCATGATCTCCGGCTTCCAGGACGCCAAGGACCCCACGGGCCCGCCGGCCGCCGGGTTCTCCGCACCGGCCTACTACAAGAGCAAGTGGTGCGTCGACGACACCGACGGGGACGGCAGCGAGGAGAGCACCGGGCTCGCCGGCGTCGGGACCAAGGGCGCGCGCGGCGCGAGGAGCGCCGACGAGGCCGCGAAGAGCGAGGCCGCCAACTGGGTGTGGGCCGGCTACGCCCAGAAGGACCCCAAGGAGAAGGTCAAGATCGGCCAACCCAAGCCCTACACCACGAAGTCGGGCCTCTCCGGCAGCGTCGTGCAGGCCACCGCCCTGGGGCTGAGCAAGAAGGAGAAGTGCGACACGGACGGGAAGTCGATCGCCTTCAGCTTCAAGAACGGCAAGAACGAGTTCTCGACCTGGGTGCTCTACGCCAACGCGGGCGTGAAGGACGAGCTGCCGGAGACGACGATCCAGCAGATTCTGAGCACGGTCCGGCTCGCGGGGCAGCCCACCGGCTGAGGTCCGCCCCGCCGCCCGCAGGGGCTCAGCCGACGCTGAAGGCCCCGGCGGGCGGCTCGGGCGAGGCGACGGCGTCGGCGTCCCGCACCGGGCGGGCCCGGCCGACGAAGCGGGTCAGCGCCTCGCCGTGGGTGACGCGGGCGGGGAAGGCGTCGGCGGCGCAGCGGCGGGTGAGGGGCGCCGGGTCGATCGCGGTGTGCGAGGCGAGCAGCACCACGTTGCCGAAGCGCCGGCCGCGCAGCACCGACGGCTCCCCGATCAGCGCGACCTCGGCGAAGACCGCCGCGAAGGTGGCCAGTTGGGAGCGGAGGAAGGCGAACGGCGCACCGTCCGCGAGGTTGGCGGCGTAGATGCCGCCGGTGCGCAGCACCCGCCCGGCGGCGCGCGCGTACTCCACCGAGGTGAGGTGGGCGGGCACGCGGGAGCCGCCGAAGACGTCCGCCACGAGGACGTCGGCGGAGGCGGGGCCCGTCTCCTCCAGCCGGCTCCGGGCGTCGGCCGCGTGCACGGTGATGCCGCCGCCCTCGGGCAGCGGCAGGTGTTCGTGGACCAGCCGCAGCAGGCCCCGGTCGGCCTCCACGACGTCCTGGCGGGAACCGGGCCGGGTCGCGGCCACGTAGCGCGGCAGGGTGAGCGCCCCGCCGCCCAGGTGCAGGACGTCCAGCGGCGCGCCGGGCGCGGCCGCGCCGTCCAGCACGTGGGCGAGCCGCCGTACGTACTCGAACTCCAGGTGGCGCGGGTCGTCGAGGTCGACGTAGGACTGGGGCGCGCCGTCGACCGTGAGCAGCCAGGCCCGGTCGCGGTCCACGTCGGGCAGCAGCCGGGCGGCGCCGCCGTCGACGTCGCGGATGACGGGTATCGGCTCGTTCACCCCTCCATTGTCGCCGGTGCCGCCCGCCGCCCCCGAGGCCGGGGGCGGCGGGCGGCGGGAGGGGCCCGTCAGAGCAGGGCGGTGACGGTGCCCGCGCCGACGGTGCGGCCGCCCTCGCGGATCGCGAAGCCGAGTCCGGCCTCCAGCGGGACGTCGCGGCCCAGCTCCACGGTCATCTCGACCGTCTCGCCGGGGCGCGCGACGGCCGCCCCGCCGAGGTCGACGTCCCCGACGACGTCCGCCGTGCGGATGTAGAACTGAGGCCGGTAGCCGGTGGCGACCGGGGTGGTCCGGCCGCCCTCCTTCGCGGACAGCACGTACACCCGCGCGGTGAACCGGCGGCTGGGCGCGATGCTGCCGGGGGCCGCCACCACGTGGCCGCGGCGGACCCGGTCGCGCTCCACCCCGCGCAGCAGCAGCGCCACGTTGTCCCCGGCCTCGGCGGACTCCATCGGCTTGCCGAAGGTCTCCAGGCCGGTGACGACGGTCTCGACGTCCGCGCCCAGCACCGCGACCCGGTCGCCGACGCGGACCGTGCCGCGCTCCACCGCGCCGGTGGCGACGGTGCCCCGGCCCGTGATGGTCAGGACGTTCTCGACGGACAGCAGGAACGGCGCGTCGGTGTAGCGCACCGGCGTCGGCACGTACGTGTCGACGGCGTCCAGCAACCCCTCGATCGCGGCCGTCCAGCGCGGGTCGCCCTCCAGCGCCCTGAGCCCGGAGACGCGGACCACGGGCAGGGTGTCGCCGCCGTAGCCGTGCGAGGACAGCAGGTCGCGGACCTCCAGCTCGACCAGGTCGGTCAGCTCCGGGTCGCCCGCGTCGGCCTTGTTGAGGGCGACGACGATGTGGTCGACGCCGACCTGACGGGCGAGCAGGACGTGCTCCGCGGTCTGCGGCATGATCCCGTCGAGCGCGGAGACGACGAGGATCGCCCCGTCGAGCTGCGCCGCTCCGGTGACCATGTTCTTGACGTAGTCGGCGTGGCCGGGCATGTCGACGTGCGCGTAGTGGCGGGTGTCGGTCTCGTACTCGACGTGCGCGAGGTCGATGGTGATGCCGCGCCGGGCCTCCTCGGGGGTCCGGTCGATCCGGTCGAACGCCACGTAGGAGGTGCCGCTTCCGCCGCGCTCGCTGAGCACCTTGGTGATGGCGGCGGTGAGGGTGGTCTTGCCGTGGTCGACGTGGCCCATGGTGCCGATGTTGAGGTGCGGCTTGGTACGGACGTAGGCCGTCTTGGACATGGCTCGTTCCTTCGGGGATCGAAGCTGAGGGAGAAGACCCCAGGGCCCTGCCGACCCTCCCCCTGCGGGGTCCGCCGGACTGTCGGGGGAGGGTCAGCTTCGGGCGCCGCCGAGGAGCGCCGCGGGCGCGGCGAGGGCCGCCGCCGGGGCGGCCGCGCAGCCGGCTTCCGCGGGGAGGACGGCGTTCACGGCAGCCTTCGGCGCGTCCGCGACCGCGGAGTGCGCTGCGAGGAAGGCGTACCGGAACATGCCGGTGATCCTGTCCCGCCGCGGCCCTCCGCGTCGAGCGGTTTTTCTCCCCGCGCCGTCCTCGCGCCGGGCGCGGGGACGGGGTGCGCGACGCGCGTCACGGCGCTCCCCCGCCGATTCGGTTACGCTCCCCGCATGTTCGACCCCGCCCCCGCGGCCCGGCCCACCGGCGGTCCGGCCCTGCGCTGTTCTCGGGCGCTCCTCTCGCCGTGGTCCCGGTTCTCGCTGCTCGTGGCGGTCCTGCTGGGGGCCGCGTCGACGATGCTCTTGTTCGAACCGCAGCGCCTGCTGGCGTCGGGATGGCCGCCCCATCTGACGGGCGGCGCGGCGGCGGCGCTCTTCGGGCTCGCGTACGGGGCGCTGACGGTGGCGTTCGTACCGCGCCCGCTGCTCAACATCGCCGCGGGCGCGCTGTTCGGGGCCCAGGCGGGTCTGGCGGCGGCGCTGGCGGGCACGGTGCTGGGCGCGGGCGTCTCGTTCATGCTGGGGCGGGTGCTGGGCCAGGACGCGCTGCGCACGCTGCTGCGCGGCCGGCTGCTCACCGCCGCGGACGGGGTGCTGAGCCGGCACGGCTTCCGGTCCGTGCTGGCGCTGCGGCTCTTCCCCGGCGTGCCCTTCGCCGCGGCCAACTACTGCGCGGCGACCTCCCGCATGGGCTGTCCGCCCTTCCTCCTGGCCACCGGGCTCGGTTCGATCCCCAACACGGCGGCGTACGTGATCGCGGGCAGCCAGGCCGCGTCGCCGACCTCGCCGGTGTTCCTGGCGGCCGCGGGCTTCATCGTGGTCTCCGCCCTCGGCGGCGCGCTGGTCGCCTGGCGCAAGCGCCACCGGCTGGGCCGCGACGCGTCGGCCGCCTGAGCGGGCGGCGCCGGGGGGCGGACTGCCGGGCGTTCACTTCCAGGCGATACGCTGCCCGCGACCGACAGCGGATCTCGGGGCGCGGCCCCTCCTTCCGATGTCCCTGACCGCACGCACGCCGCCGGCGGACCCACGGGTCCGCGGCTGACGCACGATCACCTTTCGGGATGGCCAAAGCCCCATGAGCTGGTTCGAATCATTCGTCCTGGGACTCGTTCAGGGACTGACCGAGTTCCTGCCGATCTCCTCCAGCGCCCATCTGCGGCTGACGGCCGCGTTCGCCGGCTGGCACGATCCGGGGGCGGCGTTCACCGCGATCTCCCAGATCGGCACGGAGGCGGCGGTGCTCATCTACTTCCGCAAGGACATCGCGCGGATTCTGTCGGCCTGGTTCCGCTCGTTGAAGGACCGCTCGATGCGCGGGGACCACGACGCCCAGATGGGCTGGCTGGTCATCGTGGGCTCGATCCCGATCGGGGTGCTGGGCATCACGCTCAAGGACCAGATCGAGGGACCCTTCCGCGACCTGCGGCTGATCGCGACGACGCTGATCGTCATGGGCATCGTGCTGGGCATCGCCGACCGGCTGGCCGCGCGCGACGAGGCGGGCGGCCGGCACCGCGTGGTCAAGGAGCGCAAGACGCTGCGGGACCTGGGGGTCCGGGACGGCCTGATCTTCGGCTTCTGCCAGGCGATGGCGCTGGTCCCCGGCGTCTCCCGGTCGGGCGCGACGATCAGCGGCGGCCTGCTGATGGGCTACACCCGCGAGGCGGCCGCGCGCTACTCCTTCCTGCTCGCGATCCCCGCCGTGCTCGCCTCGGGCGCGTACGAGCTCAAGGACGCGAACGAGGGGCACGTGTCCTGGGGGCCGACGATCTTCGCGACGGTGGTGGCGTTCGTCGTCGGTTACGCCGTGATCGCGTGGTTCATGAAGTTCATCACCACCAAGAGCTTCATGCCGTTCGTCATCTACCGGATCATTCTCGGCATCGTCCTGTTCGTGCTGATCAGCGCGGGTGTGCTGAGTCCTCACGCGGGCGAGTCGGCGGGCTGACGACGGCCTCGGGGAAAAGGGGCGGTCGCGGGCTCGCCCCGGCCGCTCGTCGTCCGGGGCCACGCGCGTCCGCCCGGTGGAGCGTCCCGTCCGGCCCGGCCCCACCGCCCCGTGCGGTGGGGCCGGGCCGGACGCCTGTGCGGCCGCCCTCGCCGGTCAGTACACGTCGCGCGCGTATCTGCCCTCCGACGCGAGCTGTTTGACGCGGGCGGCGGCGGTCTCGGCGTCCAGGTTCCCGTGCGCCATGGCGATCTCGCGCAGGGCGCGGTCGACGTCCTTGGCCATGCGGGAGGCGTCGCCGCACACGTAGAGGTGGGCGCCCTCGTTCAGCCAGGACCAGAGTTGGGCGCCGTGTTCGCGCATCCGGTCCTGGACGTAGACCTTGGCCCGTTGGTCGCGGGAGAACGCGGTGTCCAGCCGGGTGAGCGTGCCCGAGCGGCGCAGGGCGTCGAGTTCGTCGCGGTAGTAGAAGTCGGTGGCGCGGTGCTGCTCGCCGAAGAAGAGCCAGTTGCCGCCCGAGTCGCCCCGCGCCCGGCGCTCCTCCAGGAAGCCCAGGAACGGGGCGACGCCGGTGCCGGGCCCGACCATGACCATCGCGGTGGCGGGGTCGGCGGGCGGGCGGAAGCGGTCGTTGCGCCGGACGGAGACCGGCACCGGGCTGTCCGGCGCGGCGTCGGCGAGGAACGCGGAGGCGACGCCCTTGCGGGCCCGGCCGCGGCGGCTCTCGTAGCGGATCACGGAGACGGTCAGGCGCAACCGGTGCGGGTCCACGAGGGGGCTGGAGGACAGGGAGTACAGCCGGGGGCGCAGGGGCGCGAGGGCGTCCGCCCAGGTCGTGGCGGCGGCGCGGACAGGGTGTTCGGCGAGGAGGTCGACGGCCTGCCTGCCCCAGGCCCACCGGTCCCGCTCGCCCCGGTTGTCCGGGCGCAGCAGCTTCCTCAGGGTCCGGTCCCCCGTGCGCTCGGCGACCAGCCGCATCAGGTCCGGGGTGATGCGGGCGATGTCGAGGTGGCGGTGCAGGGCCTCGCCGAGCGCGACCGGGCCGTGGCCGGGGACGTCCACCTCCTCGGCGGGGTCGAGACCGGTGACGGCGAGCCATTCGGCCACCAGGTCGGGGCAGTTGCGCGGCTGCACCGCGAGGGCGTCGCCCGCCGCGTACACGAGGGGCCTCTCCGCGTGCCGGGTGTCGAGGGTGAGCGCGCGGACCTCCTTCGTCGCGCCGCCCAGGCTCAGCAGCCGGTTCCCGGTGAGCAGCGCGGTGACGGGGGCCGGGGCGGTGGGGGGAGCGGGGGGCGTGGGGGCGTTGGTGCGGAAGGGGGTGGCGAGGGCTCGCGCCCCGTCGCCCCGCTCCTGGTCCGTCGGCGTCTCGCGTGCGGCGCGGACCTCCTTGAGCCACTGTTCGGCGCTCTGCTCGTACTCCGGTTCGCAGTCGGTACGCGGGACGAGCCGCCGCGCGCCCAGTTCGGCGAGGCGCTCGTCCAGGCGGCGGCCGTGGCCGCAGAAGTCGTCGTACGAGGAGTCGCCGAGCGCGAGGACGGCGTGGCGGACGCCGTCCAGGCGGGGGGCTTCGGGGGCGTTCAGCGCCTCCCAGAAGGCGGCGCCGTTGTCGGGGGCGTCGCCGTCGCCGAACGTGCTGGTGACCACGAGCAGGTCGGCCGGGCGCGGCAGCGCCTCCGGTGACGTCTCGTCCATGGCGAGGAGGGTGGCGCGGTGGCCCTCGGCGGTCAGCGTGCGCGCGGCCGAGGCGGCGGCCTCCTCGGCGTTGCCGGTCTGCGAGGCCCACAGCACCACGACCGGGCGGTCCGGCGCGTCCGCCCCCTGGCCGGGCGAGGGTGCGGGGGCCGGCGGTGGCGGGGTCCGGTCTGCGGGGAGCCGGGAGTAGGCGCCCGCGAGCACCCCGTTGACCCACAGGGCGTGGTCCGGGGCGAAGGGGGCGTGGTCCGGCAGGACCGGCGTGCCGACCGGGCGGGCGTCGAGGGCGGCGAGGAATCCGGCCAGGTAGCGGCGTTCCGGTCCGGTGAGGACGGGCGCGGCGGTGTCCCCGAGCCCGAAGGCGGCGCTGAGCGCGGACCGCCTCGCCTCCTGGCCTCCACCGACGGGCGCGGCGGTGTCCCCGAGCCCGAAGGCGGCGCTGAGCGCGGACCGCCTCGCCTCCTGGCCTCCACCGACGGGCGCGGCGGCGTCCGCGAGCCCGAAGGCGGCGCTGAGCGCGGACCGCCTCGCCTCCTGGCCACCGGCCGCCGGGAGGGCGGGGGCGAGCACCGGTGCGGCCGTCTTCGTCAGCCGCACCGCGCACACCTTCAGCTCCGGCTGGAAGGAGATCGGGTCGACCGCGTCGTTGGTGACGGCGTTCACGCTCAGGTCTGCGCCGAAGAGGTCGTTCCAGTGGAACGGGGCGAAGCACTCCCCCTGGCGCACCCGGTCGGTGATCCGGGCCGGGAGCACGGCGCGGCCGCGCCGGGAGGCGATCTCCACGCCGTCCCCCTCCGCGAGCGCCAGGGCGGCGGCGTCCTCCGGGTGGATCTCGACGAACGGGCCGGGGTCCAGGCGGTTCAACCGGTCGACCTTGGCGGTCTTGGTCAGGGTGTGCCACTGGTGCTGGAGCCGCCCGGTGTTGAGGACGAACGGGTGGTCGGCGTCGGGCATCTCGGCGGGCGGCAGGTGCGGGCGGGCGTGGAAGACGGCGCGGCCGCCGGGCGTGGGGAAGGCGAGCTTGGGCACGGTGCCGTCGGGCCGTACGGCCAGGTGCTGGCTGACGCCGTCGTTGACGTAGCGCACGGGGTTGCGGGCGGGGCCGTCGGCGGCGGCGCTGGGCCACTGCACGGGCGTCCCGCGCAGCCGCTCGTACGTCACGCCGCGCAGGTCGTAGCCGGTGCGGGGGTTCCACGCGCGGGTGATCTCCTCGAAGACCTCCTCGGCGCTCGTGTAGGCGAAGGCGTCCTCGTACCCCAGAGCGCGGGCGACGGCGGCGATGATCCGCCAGTCCGGCCACGCCTCGCCCGGCGGGTCGATGGCGCGGCGGGAGAGGGTGAGGGTGCGCTCCGAGTTGACCATCACGCCCTCGGACTCGGCCCAGAGCGCCGCGGGCAGCACGATGTCGGCGTGGGCGTTGGTCTCGGTCCGCGCGAACACGTCCTGGGTGATGACGAGTTCGGCGGTCTCCAGGGCCTCGACGACGGTGTCGCGGTTGGCGACGGAGGCGACCGGGTTGGTGCAGATGATCCAGCAGGCCTTGATCTCCCCCCGTGCCATCCGCCGGAACATGTCGACGGTGCCGCCGCCCGCCGCGTCCGCGCGCAGCGTCCCGCGCGGCAGCCCCCACAGGTCCTCGACGAAGGCGCGGTCCTCCTCGACTAGCGCCGACCGCTGGCCGGGCAGGCCCGGTCCCATGTAGCCCATCTCGCGCCCGCCCATGGCGTTGGGCTGGCCGGTGAGCGAGAACGGTCCGGCGCCGGGTCGGCACAGGGCGCCGGTCGCCAGGTGCAGGTTGACGACGGCGTTGGTGTTCCAGGTGCCGTGGGTGCTCTGGTTGAGGCCCATCGTCCAGCAGCTCATCCACGCGCCGGCCTCGCCGATCCAGCGGGCCGCCCGCCGGATGTCGTCCTCGGGGATGCCGGTGGTCTCCGCGACGGCGGCGGGCGGGTAGTCGCGGAGGAAGGCGGGCATCCGCTCCCACCCCTCGGTGTGCTCGGCGATGAACTCCGGGTCGGTGTGCCCGTTCTCGACGAGGAGGTGGAGCAGCCCGTTGAGGAGGGCGAGGTCGGTGCCGGGCCGGATGCGGAGGTGGAGGTCGGCCTTGGCGGCGGTGGCGTTGCGGCGGGGGTCGACGACGATCAGCTTGGCGCCGGCCTTCACCCGCTCCATCATGCGCAGGAAGAGGATCGGGTGGCAGTCGGCCATGTTGGCGCCGGTGACGAGGAAGACGTCGGCGTGGGCGAAGTCCTCGTAGGAGCCGGGCGGGCCGTCCGCGCCGAGGGACAGCTTGTAGCCGTCGGCCGCGCTCGCCATGCAGAGGCGGGAGTTGGACTCGACGGCGGTGGTGCGGATGAATCCCTTGGCCAGCTTGTTGGCGAGGTACTGGGCCTCCAGCGTCATCTGCCCGGAGACGTAGAACGCCACCGCGTCCGGCCCGTGGGCGTCGATCACGGCCCGCAGCCGGCGGGCGGTCTCGGCGATGGCCGCGTCCCTGCCGGTCGGGGCGGGCCGCTCGCCGCGCGCCGCCCGGACCAGGGCGGTCTCCAGCCGTCCCGGCGCGGCGAGGAGGTCCGCGCCGGTCGCGCCCTTGGTGCACAGCCGGCCGGCGTTGGCCGGGTGCCGCTTGTCGCCGGATGCCTTCACCACGCTGCGGCGGCCGGTGCGGTCGGTGGCGACGTCCAGGACGATCCCGCAGCCGACGCCGCAGTACGAGCAGACGGTGCGCACCCGGTCGGCGGCGGGAGCGTCCGGCGGCGGTGTCGGCACGGTCATGGGCGGGGCCTTTCGCGGGGCGGGCGGCGCCGGGAAGCCGCCCGGGGCGGTCGTCCGCGCCCCTCGCGGAAGGCGGGGGCGGGGCCGGCGCTCCCGAATGTAGGAAGGCCCGGTTACCCGGCGATGTCACCGGGCGGACGGGGCCGGTTACGTCGGCTGCACAGCGTCCCGCCGGAGCCGGTGAGGCGCGCGGGAACTTCCCGGCTCGGCCGGCCGACTACTGGAGCGGCGCCGGGTCGACAGGCACGTCCCGGCCGATCCGCACGCGAGGCCCCGGTACCGCCGGGCCGGGAGGAGGCCGCGAGGCATGAACTGGTACGAGGACGACGCGCTCTGGTCCGATTTCGCCCCGACGATGTTCCCGCAGGCACGGGTCGAGTCCGCCGCCGCCCTGGTCGCCTCATCGCCCCTGCTGGACTTCCCACCGGGGTCACGGGTGCTCGACCTGTGCTGCGGGCCGGGCCTGTTCCTGGTGCCGCTGGCCGCGCGGGGGTACGAGGTGACGGGCGTCGACCTGTCACCCACCATGCTCGACGCGGCCCGTGCCGCCTGCGCGGCGGCGGGCGCGGACGTGCGGCTGGAGCGGGCGGACATGCTCACGTACACCGAGCCGAAGGCGTACGACGCGGTGCTGAACGTGTTCACGTCGTTCGGCTACTTCGACGACGCGCAGGACAACCTCCAGGTGCTCCGCAACGCCCACGACAGCCTCGCGCCGGGCGGCCGCCTGCTGGTGGACGTGATGGGCAAGGAGGTGCTGGCGGGGTGGATCGGACGGCCCAAGGCGGTGGACCTGCCGGACGGCTCGTACGTCCTCCAGCGCGACACCGTCCTCGACAGTTGGCGGCGGCTGCGCACGGACTGGACCCTGGTGCGCGGCACGTCGGCCCGTACGGCGTCCATCACCTCCTGGCTCTACTCGGCGGCCGAGCTGCACGCGCTGTTCGAGAGCGCGGGCTTCACCGACGTGGAGTGCTTCGGCGGGTTCGACGGGTCCGGCTACGACCAGCACTCGGACCGGCTCATCGTCCGAGGGCGGCGCGCGTGAGGGCCGGGGCGGACGCCGGGGCGCGCCGCGCCGCCGCGACGGTCCACGAGCACATCACGGACGCCGTGAAGACCCCGGACCTGATCCGGCTGAGCGGCGACGTCGTCCTCGCCCGCTTCGAGACGATGAAGGTGTACGCGGCGCTCGGGGCGGTCCGCTCGCTGCTGCGGCGGGGCCGGATCGCCCCCGGCCAGACCCTGGTCGACAGCTCCAGCGGGATCTACGCCCTGGCGCTCGCCATGGCCTGCCACCGCTACGGGCTGCGCTGCCACATCGTGGCGTCCACCACCGTGGACGCCACGATGCGGGCGCAGTTGGAGATACTCGGCGCGACGGTGGACGCGATGCCGCCGTCGACGAGCCTGCGCCTGGACCAGGAGCTGCGGGTGCGCCATGTGCGGCGGCTGCTGGCGGAGCGGCCCGACTTCCACTGGATGCGGCAGTACCACGACGCGGTCCACCACGAGGGCTACCGGGAGTTCGCCGACCTGCTCGCCGCCACGCTGCCCGAGGGGCCGCTGACCGTGGTGGGCGCGGTGGGCACCGGCGCGTCCAGCGGCGGGCTGGCGCGCGCCCTGCGCGCGTCGGGGCGGTCGGTGCGGCTGGTGGGCGTCCAGCCGTTCGGCAGCGTGACCTTCGGCAGCGAGCAGTTCAGCGACCCGGAGGCGATCATCGCGGGGATCGGCAGCTCCATCCCCTTCGGGAACGTCCACCACGAGCTGTACGACACCGTCCACTGGATGGACTTCCGCCACGCGATGGCCGGTGCGGTCGGACTGCTGCGGGAGCACGCGGTGTTCGCCGGGCTGTCCACCGGCGCCGCCCATCTGGCGGCCTCCTGGGAAGCGGCCAGCGACCCCGGACGGCTGCATGTGGTGCTGGGCGCGGACACCGGGCACCGGTACGCGGAGCGGGTGTTCGCCCGGCACGCGGAGGCCCTGGACCCGGCCGGGCTGCGGCCCCGCGCCATCGCCTCGCTCGACGCCCTGCGGCCGCCGTGGTCGGTGATGGAGTGGGGCCGACGCGCCGCCCCGCGGGCCGCCCGGCACGCCGCTCAGGACTCCCCCTCGCCCGTACCGACCGCGGAGCTGCTGCCATGACGATCGCCGCACTGGAGTCCCTGTCCTTCGGCCTGGGCCGGATGGCCGAGGCCGCCGCCGGGGCGGGGCACCGGCTGTGCCTGCTGACCGGCGACCGCTCGGTCTACCGCCACGAGCTGGCGACGCTGCCGCCGGACGCGCTGGCCGTCGTCGACGTCGACACCCGCGACGAGGACGCCGTGCGCCGGGCGCTGGCCGCCGTGCCGGAGCTGGCCGGGCTGATCAACACGACGGACACCTGGGGCGTGGCGGCCGCCTCGCTGGCCGCCGAGTTCGGGCTTCCGGGTCCCGCGCCGGAGGCCGTGCGGCTGCTGCGGGACAAGCGCCGGGTACGGGAGGCGCTGCACGCGCACGGGCACAGCCGGAGCACGGCGGTGGCCGTGCCGCCGGGTCCCGAGGGCGCCGGGGAGGTGGTGCGGGCGGTGGGGCTGCCCGCGGTGCTCAAGGACTCGGCGGGCACCTCCTCGCGCCATGTGTGGATCGCGCACGACGAGGAGGCGCTGCACGGGGTGCTGGCGGAGGCCGCGGAGCAGCGTCTGACGGGCACGCTGTTCGCGGAGGCGTTCCTGGCCGGGCCGCTGTACAGCGCGGAGACCCTGAGCTGGGACGGGACGACCCGGCTGCTCGGGGTGCTGAGCCGTCAGACGTCGCGGTCGGCGGTGGTGCGGGAGGAGGCGGCGGCCTTTCCGGTGGCCCTGCCGGACGAGGACCGGGCCGGGATCGAGGAGTGGGTGGGCCCGGTCCTGGAGTGCGCCGGGCACCGCCGGGGCTTCGCCCACGTGGAGTTCGTCCTGACGGCCGACGGTCCGGAGCTGGTGGAGATCAACCGCCGGATCGGCGGCGCGCTGGTCGGCGAGGTGCTCTGCCGCACCCTTCGGACCAACGTGTACACGGCGATGATGGACGAGGCGCTGGGCCGGCGGCCCGCGCTGCTGGACGCCCCGCTGGATGCCGCCGGGCCCGCGTACGGTTTCGTGCTGGTGTACGCGGACCGGCCCGGCGTGCTGAAGGGCTGGCTCGGACTCGACGAACTCGCCGCCTTCCCCGGCCCGGTGGAGTGGTTCCCCACCCGAGACCCCGGCGAGACCGTGGCCCATGTGAACGATCAGCGGGGGTGCACGGGGATCGTGCTGGCCGGGGCCCGGACCGCCGAGCTGGCCCAGCACCGCGCGTGGAGCGCCGCCGTCCGGGTCCGGCCGGTCGTCGCCCCGGCGCCGTGAGCCCGGAGAGGTGAGAGCACGGCCGGCGGCCGGGGCGGGGCGCGGGCGGACGGCGCATCCCGCGTTCACCGGGGCCCAGCGCTTCCTGCTGGCGGGGTCGTTCCTGATCACGCTGGGCAGCTTCGCCGTGCTGCCCTACGTGTCGGTGCTGCTGCACCGGCGGCTCGGCCTCGGGCTGGGCACGGTCGGCGTCGTGCTGGCCGTCGCCTCGCTGATCCAGTTCGCCGGGGGCGTGGTCGCGGGGCCGGTGACCGGGCGGATCGGGCTGCGGCGTTCGATGCTGCTGGCGCTGGCCCTGCGCACGGCGGGGTTCGCCGCGTTCGTGCCCGGCCTGGCCGACCCCGTGCTCGCCGTGGGGGCGCTGCTGCTGGTGTCGGCGGGCGCGGCGCTGTACCTCCCGGCGAACAAGGCGTACCTGGTGGACGGGGCGTCGCGGGCGGAGCGGCCCCGGCTGCTGTCGGCGAGCGGTTCGGCGTTCAACGCGGGGATGGCGCTGGGCCCGCCGGTCGCCGCGCCCCTGGTCATGGGCTCGCCCGGCACGCTGTTCGCGTGCGTCACCGCGCTGTTCGCGCTCGTCGGAGCCGGGCACGCGCTGCTGCCGCCGGGCGCGGGGCACCGGTCCCCCGCCGCGCCCGCTCCCGACCCGGTCCGCGGGCCCGCCGAGCAGCGCTCCGGCCCCTCGCCGTTCCTGGTCACCGTGGCGAGCGTGTACGCCTTCATGTTCTTCCAGCACTATCTGGCGCTGTACGCGGTCCCCCGGACCTCGGCGGCCTTCTACGGGGTCGTTCTGGCGGGGTACGCGGCCCTGCTCGTCGTCGCGCAGCCGTTGCTCGCGGAGTGGGTCGCCGCGCTGGGCTACCCGCGCGCGCTGCGGTGGGGGTTCGGCGCGATGGCGGCGGGCATGGCGGCGATCGGCGTCGGCGGGCACGCGGGGATCGCGGTGGGCGGGGCGCTGCTGTGCCTGGGCGAGGTCGTGCTCTTCCTGAGGAACGACCTGGAGGCGCTGGCCCGTTCGGCGGCTCCGGCGGCCGCCGTGTTCGGGCGCCAGCGGTTGGCGGCGGGCATCGGCGCGTTCGCCAGCGGGGTGGTGGGCGGCCAGTTGTACGGGGCGGCGGAGGCGGCGGGCTCGGCGCGGGCGTTCTGGGCGGCGGTCTGCCTCCAGTGCCTGCTGCTGCCGGCGCTGCTGCTCCACCGCCGTACCGGTCGGGGCCGCGGGCCCGCCTGAGAACGCGCGTCCGGGCCGGACCCGGCGGGCCCGGCCCGGACGCGCTCGCTCACCGCCGCGCGGCCGACTCCGTCGGCGGTGCGGCGTCGGCCGGTTCCGTACGCCACTGGCCGGCCAGGTCGCGGCGGGCGCGCGCCACGCGCGAGCGCACCGTGCCGATGGGGCACCCGGCGAGCGCCGCCGCCTCCTCGTAGGAGACGCCCAGCAGTTGGGTGAGGACGAAGGCCTGGCGGCGCGCCGGGTCCAGCCGCCGCAGGGCGTCCAGCACCGCGACGGACTCCTCGAAGCCGGGCAGGTGGCGGGGTTGGGCGCGTTCCGCCGCGCTCTGCCAGTCCGCGGTGTCGGCGGTCCGGGGGCGCACGGCGGCGGTGCGGTGCCGGTCGATGACGACGCGCCGGGCGATGGACATCAGCCAGGTCCGGGCGCAGGAGCGTCCCGCGAACCGGGCCAGCCCGCCCAGCGCCCGCAGGTAGGTCTCCTGGGCCAGGTCGTCGGCGCCGGGCACGTCGGCGCTGAGGTAGGCGACGAACCTGCGGACGTCCTCGTAGGTCGCCCGGACGAAGCGCTCGGCGGCCTCGCGGTCGCCGCCGCCCGCGGCCAGGGCCCAGTCGGTGATCTGCCCGTCGTTCTGCCGGACGAAGGGGGTGCGGGGCCCTGGCGGACCGGCGGCGCCCGCCCGGTGTGCCGGCGGCCGGGTGAGCGGGGCGGGGCCGGAGGGCCCGGCGGCGGGCGGCGCGGGGGCCGGGGGCTCGGGAGCGAGTAAGGCGGGGGCGGGACGTATCACAGCGGTCCTTCGCGTCGTCGCGGAGCGCACGGCTCCGACGGCCGGTCCCCGAGCGCATCGGGGAAGCGGCCATGCCTGTCACGGGTGGGCGCGGGCGCGCACACCCGTACCGCCTCCGGGGCGCGGCGGCCGGGAGGCGGGCGGGGTCAGGGAAGACGGAGGAGGCGGGGCGGTCCGCGCCGCGAGATCGCGTGCAGGGCGAGCAGGTCCTGGGGGCGCCGACCGGGTCTGCGGCGGGCGCGTCGCCGGGCGGGCGGCAGCGGGGCGGGCGGCGTCGCCGCCCACAGGCGGCGGGCCGTCGCGAGCGGCGCCGCCACGAACAGGGCCAGGCAGCGCCCGAGCCGGGCGAGGGCCACCTCGCCGCGCCACAGCCACCAGCCGCAGACCAGGCCGGCCAGCGCGTGGGCGGCGGCCATGCCCGCGGTGAACGCCGAGCCGTCGAAGGCCGCCAGGAGGTCAGCCGGTCCGAGGGAGCCGCCGGGCGGCGCCTGGTGGGCGAAGTGGCCCATCGCACCGCGCGCCCCGCCCGGCGGATGCGCTCCCCGCCCAGGCGTCGTGCAGGCGACGGCGACGGAGAAGAAGGCGTGCAGCCCCACCTGGCCGAGCCCGTGGGCCGCGACGGTCGCCGCAGCGCTCCGCTCGCGTGCCGCCAGCCGCCATCCCGCGCCGAACACCGCCGGCAGGGCCGCGGCCTGGACGAGGAGCGGCAGGGGAGCATCGGACATCAGCGCGTGGCCGAGCCCGGACACGGCGACGCACACCAACGCGAACAGTGCGGTGCGGCCGAGTCGGAGTGCGGTTCCGGCTCCCATGGCCGCCATGGTGCCAGTCCCACCCACCCCCGCGAGAAGACCACCGGTCGCCGGAACAGTCGCAGTTCGCTCGTTTGCCCCCGATACGTCAGGTCGTGATTCACATCACACGAACCTGCCGGGAACTTCTCCCGTCCCGCGCCCGACTGCTCTGACAACGCGCCCGCCCACGCCCCGTGGCCGGGCCGCCCTGTCCACCCCCGCCGGCCCGCGCCCCACCCGCCCCACCAGCCGACGCCCGCCCCGAAGAAGGCCGCATGACGAATCCGCCCCCCGCCCCCGAACCGGCAGCGGCCGCCGAGGCGTCCGGGACCACCGCCCCGCCCCGCCCCGCGACCGCGGCGCCGGCGGCCGACCCGCTCCCCGGCCCCCGGCAGCCGGGACGGCAGGCGCGGCCCACCCTCCGCTCCGACCTGCGCGCCTCCTGGCCCGACGGGCTGGTGGCGCTCCTGATCACCGCGGCGGTCTTCGCCCTGCTGTACGTGCGCATCCGGAACAAGACCTCCTCCACGGTCACCGTGATGCCGTTCATGGCGGACGCGGGCGGCTTCTGGCTCTACTTCCTCAGCCAGGCGTTCGGCTGGTCCGCGCTGCTGTGGGCCTGGGGCACGGTCGTCCTCGGGCTCATGCTGTCCGGGCCCCGCCCGGCCCGCCTCCCGCTGTCCGGACCCCGGCTGGAGCGCCTGCACCGCACCACGAGCCTCAACACCATCGCGCTCATCGCGGCCCACGCCCTGCTGTTCGGCGCCGAGCTGGTCCGGCACGACACCGCCTCCTGGAACTCGGCCCTCGCCACCGCCTTCGTCGAGGTCTTCGTCCCCGGCGGCTACGACTCGGGGACCGGGCGGATAGCCATCCCCGTCGGCCAGGCCGCCCTCTACCTGGCCATCCCGCTCGGCCTGCTCTTCTACGTGCGCCACCGCATCGGCCCCCACACCTGGCGCGTACTGCACCGCTGCGTGATCGCCGTGTACGTCCTGAGCGTCTGGCACACCCTGCTGTACGGGACGAACGTCTGGTACGACGGCTGGTTCCGCACCAGCGTCTGGCTGCTCCAGCTCCCGATCGCCGCGCTGCTGCTCCTGCGGCTGCTGCGGCCCGCCCGCCGCTCCGAGAAGCTGCCCGCCCGACCGGACGCCACCGCGCGGGCGCGCACGGCCTGGGCGCTGCGGCTCGGCGGCCGGCTCGCGGTCCTCGGGGTCGTGGCGGCCCTGGTCGTGGTGGTGGCCGGCGGACACGACGGCGGGCGCAGTCTCCCTCCGGAGGACACCTCCTCCACGCACGAGCACGACCACGACTGACAAGCCCCCGCGCCGGGAGACGTACGCTCGGGGCATGACCACTGATGATCTTCCCGTGATCGCCGCCGTCGACGGCTCGGCGCCCAGCCGGCAGGCGCTCGACTGGGCCGCGCACGAAGCCGTGCGGCGGCGGCTGCCCCTGCGGATCGTCCACGTCCGCCCGCGCACCCGTCAGGTCGACGAGGAGACGCGGCGGCGCGAGTCGGACGAGCTGCTGGCCGCGTCCGTACGCCGCTGCGCGGTGATCGCGCCGGAGCTGCGGCCCTCGACGCTGGCCCCGCTGGACTTCCCCGCGGCGGCGCTCGTCGCGCTCGGCCGGGACGCCTCGATGATCGTCGTGGGCTCGCGGGGGCTCGGCGGCTTCCGCTCGCTCATGATCGGCTCCAACAGCCTCGCCACCGCGTCGATGGCGAGCTGCCCGGTCGTGGTCGTGCGGGGCGGGCGGCCGGAGGAGGACGGCGGGCCGGCGGAGGCGGAGGCCTCCACCGACATCGTCGCGGGGGTGGCCGCCGACGAGAGCAGTGAGTCGGTCCTGGAGTTCGCGTTCGCCACCGCGGCCACCCGGCCGGGCGCACGGCTGCGGATCGTGCACGGCTGGACGATGTTCTCCTCGCTGCTCGCGGGCGGTCCGGTGCTGGACCGGGAGGAGGCGGCGGGCTCGGCCGCCCGCACCCTGGCGGAGCTGACCTCCGGCCGGCACGGGAGGTACCCCCAGGTGGAGGTCGTGCGGGAGCCGGTCAACGGCTCCGCCGCGCGCACCCTGGTGTCCGCGTCCGCCACGGCGGCCCTCACGGTGGTCGGCCGCCGCAAGGGCGGCGAGTCGCTCGGCCTCGGGCTGTCCCCCGTGGCGCAGACGACCCTCACGCACGCGCTGGGGCCGGTCGCCGTCGTCCCCTGCTGACCGGGGACCCCCGCGGCCGGGCGGTCTGCCGGGACCGGCTCGTGCGGCTGCTCCCCCACCGGCGCCCCGGCCGTCGAGGGCCCTGGCGCGATCGGTCCGGTCGCTCCGCCCGGTACGGGCACGAGCCGCCGCGCGCCCCCCGCCCGGCCGCGCTCCCCGGCCGCCCTGGGACCGGCGCCCCCACACTGGGTACACAGAGGTGGACCCGGCGACGGCGACCGCCCGCGCGGGACGAGGAGGGCACGGTATGCGGATCTCCGGCAGACGCCCGACGACCGGCCCGGACCGGGCGCCCGCCCCCGGCGGCGGGCCGGAGGCGGGCAGCGGGCCGTCCGCCCGCGCCCGGTCCGCCGGTTCGCGGTGGGGGCGGGGGCTCACGGTGCTGCTCGCCGGGGCGCTCCCGGCGCTCGCCTTCCCCGCGCCCGGCCTCTGGTGGTGGGCGTACGGGGCGCTGGTCCCCTGGCTGCTGCTGGTCCGGCGGGCGGGCACGGCCCGCCGGGCGGCGCTGGACGGCTGGATCGGCGGGACGGGGTTCGTGCTCGCCGTGCACCACTGGCTGATGCCGAGCCTCCATGTCTTCATCCTTCTGCTGGCCGCGCTGCTCGGCCTGCTCTGGGCCCCCTGGGGGGTGCTGGCGGCCCGGCTGCTCGGCGGCGCGCCCTCCGCGCGGCGGGCCGCCGCCGCCGTGGTCCTCGTGCCCTGCGGGTGGCTGATGATCGAGCTGGTCCGCTCCTGGGAGGGGCTGGGCGGGCCCTGGGGCCTGCTGGGCGCGAGCCAGTGGGACGTGGCCCCGGCGCTGCGCGTCGCCTCGGTCGGCGGGGTCTGGCTGGTGAGCCTGCTGGTGCTCGCGGTGAACACCGGCGTCGTCCTGCTGCTGACCGCGCCCGCCGCCCGGACGACCGCGGCGGCCGCGCTGGTGGCGTGCGCGCTGGCGGTCGCGGCGGTGTGGGCGTGGGCCCCGCGACCGCGGACGACGGGCACGGTCAGGGTCGCCGTGGTGCAGCCCGGCGTCATCGAGGGGCCGGGCAGCGTGGCGCGGCGCTTCGACCGCGGTGCGGAGCTGACCCGGTCGCTGGAGGGCCGGGGCGTCGATCTGGTGGTGTGGGGCGAGAGCAGCATCGGGGCGGGCGCGTGGCAGAGCCCGCGGACCGCGCGGCGGCTCGCGGAGCTGTCCCGGCGGGTCGGGGCGGACCTGCTGGTCAACGTGGACGCCCGGCAGACGGACGGCTCGGGGCGGTCGGGCATCTTCAAGTCGGCCGTGCTCGTGGGGCCGGACGGGCCGACCGGGGACCGGTACGACAAGATGCGGCTGGTCCCGTTCGGCGAGTACGTCCCGGCCCGCGGCGTGCTGGGCTGGGCGACCTCCGTGGGCCGGGCGGCGGGCGAGGACCGGCTGCGCGGCGACCGCCCCGTGGTGATGACGCTCCCCGACGGCGGGGGCCGGGGGCTGCGGGCCGGTCCGCTGGTCTGCTTCGAGTCGGCGTTCCCCGACATGAGCAGGCGGCTGGTCCGCGACGGCGCGCAGGTGCTCGTCGCCCAGTCGGCCACCTCGACGTTCCAGGACAGTTGGGCCCCCGCCCAGCACGCCTCGCTGGCGGCGCTGCGGGCCGCCGAGAACGGCCGCCCCGCCGTCCACGCGACGCTCACCGGCGTCAGCGCCGCGTACGGGCCCCGCGGGGAGTCGCTGGGCCGCCCGCTCGGCACGGACGACAGCGCGGCACGGGTGTTCGACGTACCGCTGGCGCGCGGCGACACCCTCTACGGCCGGTTCGGCGACTGGCCGGTGTACGGGGCCCTGGCGGCGCTGGCCGCGCTGTGCGCCGCCGAGGGGGCGCGGGCCCTCAGGAGGCGTGCTCCGAAGCCTCCCGGACCACCCGCTCGCACAGCTCATGGGTGGCCAGAGCGTCGCGGGCGCTGACCACCTCGCCCCGGCGCACGGCGTCGAGGAACGCGTGGACGCACCCCTCGATCCCGCGCTGGCGGGCCACCGGCACCCAGTCGCCGCGCCGGAGCACCGAGGGCCGGCCCTCGTGGTCGACGACGTCCGCGAGGTTGAGGACCTGGCGCTTGGCGTCCTGCCCGGAGACCTCCAGGATCTCCTCGGTCGAGCCGTTGAGCCGGTTCATCAGGCCGATCGCGGTGAAGCCGTCTCCGGAGAGCTGGAGCACCACGTGCTCCATCAGGCCGTCCGCGATCCGGGCCCGCACGGTGGTGTGCTCGATGGGGCCGGGGACGAGGAAGCGCAGGGTGTCGACGACGTGGATGAAGTCGTCCAGGACCATGGTGCGCGGGTCCTCGGGCAGCCCGACCCGGTTCTTCTGCATCAGGATCAGCTCGCGCGGGCGCTCGGCGCACTGCGCGTAGACGGGGGCGAAGCGGCGGTTGAAGCCGACGGCGAGGCTGACGCCGCGTTCCTCGGCGAGGTCGACCAGCCGCTCGGAGTCCGCGAGCTCGTAGGCGATCGGCTTGTCGACATAGGTGGCGACGCCGGCGTCGAGGAGCCGTTCGACGATCTGCGGGTGCACGGCGGTCGGGGCGTGCACGAAGGCCGCGTCGAGCCCGGCGTCGAGCAGCGAGTCCAGGGTCGCGTGCCGCCCCTCGGCGGGGACGCGGTAGGCGTCGGCGACCGCGTCGAGCGTGGCCGGGGTGCGGGTCTGCAGATGGAGTTCGACCCCGGCGACGGCGGTGAGCACCGGCAGATACGCCTTCTGCGCGATGTCGCCGAGCCCGATGCAACCGATTCTCACGAGGTCTCCCTGTCGCCGTGACGCACTGCTGTTCCCGCGACGGCAGCATACGTGCGTGCCGCCGCGCCTCCCGGCGGGCCCCGGCGCAGGAGTCCCGGCCGGGACGGCGCCCGCGGGCGGCGAAGGACCGGGGCGCCGGGCTGACCGGGTCACTCGTGCGGGCCATTCCTCGCCTGTCGGCTCCCCCTGGAGCGCGGCCGCACCCCAGAGTTGTCCGGGTGCAGCGAATCAGAATCACCGCGAGCCTCCTGATCACCGCGACGGTCGTGGCCGTCTCCGGCTGTGTCTCGGTGAAGGCCCCGGCAGGCCCCTCCCCACGCTCCGGGACCGCCGCGCCGGTCCACGACGTGGCCCCGCAGATCGTGCAACCGCCCTCCCGCGAGGCGCTGGAGGTGGTGGAGCCGAGCCCCTCGACCGCCCGGCCGCCCTCGCCGGCGGCGGCCTCCGGGCCCCGCGCGGACGTCCGGCGCGCCGGGCCGCCGCGGGAGCCCCGTCCGCCGCGGCGGACGCAGCGGCCCCGGCGGACCGCGCCCCGGATCACGGTCGCTCCCCCGGCCCTCCCGCCCCTCGTGCCGCGCGTGGCCGGCGGCGGCACGGACGTCTGCGCGCTCGGGCGCGGATACGGGACGTGGCCGGCGGGGAGCAGGCAGGCCCGCATCTGCGAGGAGGCGTACCACCGCTGACGCCCCGACGCGCCCGAGGGGCGGCGGGGGTCACTGCCCGCGCATCCGCAGCTCCAGCCGTTCGATCGCGGCGCGGACCCCGCCGCCGTACCCGTCGTCCGCGAGCACCTCGGCGGCGGCGCGGGCCCGCCGCAGGTGGATGCGGGCCGACCCGAGGCGCTGGAGCTTGAGGTAGTCCGCCGCGAGGTTGAGGTGGAGCGAGGGGTAGAACGCCTGGACGGCCGCGGCGTCCGGGTGCTCCCCGGCTTCCGCGCCGCTCGGCCCGCCCGCGGCGGCCGTGTCGGCGCGCGGGTCCGCGGCGACCGGCCCCCCGCCGCCGGGTGCCGGGGCGTACGCCCGCCCCTCGCTCAGGCCCTCGGCGGCCGTCAGGGCGCGCAGGTCCCATGCCAGCTCGTCACCGGGGTCGTCCTGGGTGTCGGCCATGTAGTGCGCGACGGTGCAGCGGTGCAGGGCGTCGCCCTCGGCGCCCAGCTCCGCCCAGAGCAGGCCGAAGCGGTTGCGCGCCTCCTCCCGGTCGCCTCCGTGGAGCAGCATGATCGCCTGGCCGATCCTGGTCGCGACGGCGCCCTCGGACGCCTCCTGCTGCTCCACCACTGCGGTCTCCTCGTCCCCGTGCTGCGGGTTGCGGTCGATCCGACGCTAAGGGGTGTCCCGTCGTCTCCGCCGGATCAGCGCGCGGCGTCGGACGCGGCGCATCGCACGGCGGGGAGAAGCCCGCGGACGCGGACGCACGCGGGCGTTCCGGGCACGCGGCGGGGGGCGCGGCCGCCGCGGCACGCCCGGCGGGCCCGGCCCGACCGCGGCTACCGGCCGAGGTCGGGGATGCGCCAGTCGATCGGCTCGTGGCCCTGGGCGGCCACGGCTTCGTTGATCTGGGTGAAGGGGCGGGAGCCGAAGAACTTCTTGGCGGAGAGCGGCGAGGGGTGCGCGCCCTTGACGACCGCGTGGCGCTCCTCGTCGATGAGGGGGAGCTTCTTCTGCGCGTAGTTCCCCCAGAGCACGAAGACCGCCGGGTCGGGCCGGGAGGCGACGGCGCGGATCACCGCGTCGGTGATCTTCTCCCAGCCCTTGCCCTTGTGGGAGTTGGCCTCGCCCGCGCGCACGGTGAGCACGGCGTTGAGCAGGAGGACGCCCTGCTCGGCCCACGGCATGAGGTAGCCGTTGTCGGGGATGGGCAGGCCCAGCTCCTGGTTCATCTCCTTGTAGATGTTGCGCAGGGAGGGCGGCGTCCTGACGCCGGGCCGCACGGAGAAGCACAGCCCGTGGCCCTGGCCCTCGCCGTGGTAGGGGTCCTGGCCGAGGATGAGCACCTTCACCCGGTCGTAGGGCGTGGCGTCCAGCGCGGCGAAGACCTGCTCACGGGGCGGGTACACGGGCCCCTCGGCCCGCTCCTCCTCGACGAAGTCCGCCAGCTCCTTGACGTACGGCTTCTGCAGTTCCTCGCCGAGGACGCCGCGCCAGGACTCGGGCAGCAGGTCGATGTCGGTCACGTCCACAACCTCCGGTGAGCATCAGGTTCTTGTCTTCAGAACCTACCGGGCGCCACTGACAACGGGCCTCGGGAGCCCTACCAACTGGTCTTGCGGTACAGCTCCCACAGTTGCATCACGGTCTGCGGGTCGAGTGCGCGCTCGCCGCCGCCGATGTCCTCGCCCGCGGCGATGTAGAGCTTGCCCTGCCACAGCGGCAGCAGGCGGACGTCCTCGACGAGGATCTGCTGGGCGCGCTCGAAGTGCTCGCCGACCGCCCCCCGGTCGCTCTCCCGCCGCGACGCGGGGATGAGCCGCTGGGTGATCTCCTTGTTCGGGTACGGCGTGCCGGTGACGCTCTCCTGGCCCACGAAGGGGGCGACGAAGTTGTCGGGGTCCGGGAAGTCCGGGAACCAGCCGCGGCCGAAGACGGGGTACTCGCCGTTGTTGAAGCCCTCCTGGAAGACCTTCCAGGGCTCGCCCCGCAGCGTGATCTCGAAGAGCCCCGAGCCCTCCAGTTGCCGCTCCAGCTCCTTGAACTCGGGCTCGGTGGAGGAGCCGTACCGGTCGGTGGCGTACCAGAGGGCCAGCTTCACGGGCTCGGTGATGCCGGCCTCGGCGAGGGTCTTCCGCGCCTTCCTCACGTCCGGTTCGCCGAAGGTGTCGAAGAAGCTCGTGGCATGGCCGGCGATGCCCTTGGGGATCATGGAGTACAGGGGCTCGGCCGTGCCCCGGTAGACCTTGGCGACCAGGGCGTCGCGGTCCACGACGTGGGCGACGGCCCTGCGGACGGCCGGGTTCGCGGCGGCCGGGTCCTTCGGGTTGAAGACGAGGAAGCGGATGTCCGCCCCGACGGATTCGACGACCTGGAGACCGGACGCGTCGTCCTCGGCGTCCTCCAGGCTGACGACCTCCTCGGCGGTCAGACCCCGGTAGGTGGCGTCGATCTCCTTCGCGCGGAGCGCCCGCACCATCGCGGCGGACTTCTCGAAGTAGCGGATGGCGACCGCGTCGTTCCTCCGGTTGGCGAACCCCTTGTAACCGGGGTTCTTCTTCAGCTCGGCGGTGTCCCCGGCCCGGTAGGACTCCAGGAGGTACGGGCCGGAGCCCGTGACCTCGGCGCCCCGGCGGATCTCGTCCTCGGGGTAGTCGCTCGGGGCGACGATCGACATCGCGGGCGTGGCCAGGATGGACGGGAACGTGGCGTCGGACGTGCGCAGGTGGAAGACGACCGTGTCGTCGCCCTTGGTCTCGATCCGGTCCAGCGAGCCGAGCATCCCGGCCGGACCGCCCTTGGAGCGGATGGCGACGATGCGTTCGATGGAGTGCTTCACGGCCTCGGCGTCGAGCTCGTCGCCGTTGGAGAACGTGAGGTTCCGCTTGAGCTCGCACCGGTAGGCCGTGCTGGTGGCGTCGGTGAACCCGCAGGACTCCGCCGCGTCCGGCTCGGGCGTCGTGCTGCCGGTGGGGAAGCTCAGCAGGGTCTGGTAGACGTTGCGCATGAGCTCCCAGGAGTTGTCCCAGGAGGCCGCCGGATCGAGGGTGGACGGGGAGCTGGTCGTCCCGACCACGATCTTCCGGTCGGTCTCCGAGCCCGTGTCGGACACGAGACCGCAACCGGCCAGCAGGGAAAGGGAAGCAAGGGCTGCAGCGGCCTGCAGACTGGCCCGGTAGAACACGCGCACGCTCCTCGATCGGCCATGGGTCGGCAGACCATACCGCAGCGCCCCGCCGAGTCAACTCCTCGACTGGACGGGGCACTTGCCTCCACCGGGGCCGAACCGGCCCAGGGCCGCTCTCAGCCCACGCCGGCGTTCAGGAAGATCCCCCCGTCGACCACCAGGGTCTGCCCGGTGATCCAGTCGGACTGCGCGGAGGTGAGGAAGGCCGCCGCGCCCCCGATGTCCTCGGGCACGCCGAGCCTGCCCAACGGGTAGGAGGCGGCCGCCTCCGCCTCCCGGCCCTCGTACAGGGCCTGGGCGAACCGGGTCTTGACCACGGCCGGGGCGATGGCGTTGACCCGGACGGCCGGGGCGAACTCGTGCGCCAGTTGCAGGGTCAGGTTGACCATGGCCGCCTTGCTCATGCCGTACGCGCCGATGAACGGCGAGGCGGACACCCCCGCGATCGAGGCGATGTTGACGATCGCCCCGCCGTTCTCCCTCTGCCAGGCCTTCCAGGTCCGCTGGGCGAAGCCGAGGGCCGAGATCACGTTGGTCTCGTACACCTTGCGGGCGACGCCGAGGTCCAGCTCCGCGATGGGGCCGAAGACCGGGTTGGTCCCGGCGTTGTTCACCAGGTGGTCGACGCGGCCGAACGCCTCCATGGTGCGCTCGACGGCCACCGCCTGGTGCGCCTCGTCGTGCGCCTTGCCCGCGATGCCGATCACGCGGTCGGGGCCGAGCCGCTCCACCGCCTCCCGCAGGGCGTCCTCGTTCCGTCCGGTGATGGCGACCCGGTCGCCGCGGGCGACGAGCGCCTCGGCGATGCCGTAGCCGATGCCCCGGCTGGCGCCCGTGACGAGGGCGACCATTCCACTGTCCTGCACCGTCATGGTGTCCGCTGCCCTTCGGGTCAGTTGAGGGGGCCGCCGGCCACGTACATGACCTGGCCGGAGACGAACCCGGCGTCGTCGCCCGCGAAGAAGGCGATGGCGTTCGCCACGTCCTCGGGGCGGCCGACGCGCTGGACCGGGATCTGGGTGGCGGCCGCCGCCTGGAACTCCTCGAAGCCCATGCCGACGCGCTCGGCCGTCTGCGCGGTCATCTCGGTGACGATGAAGCCGGGGGCGACGGCGTTGGCCGTGACGCCGAACTTGCCCAGCTCCTTGGCGAGCGTCTTGGTCAGGCCCTGGAGCCCCGCCTTGACCGCGGAGTAGTTGGCCTGGCCGCGATTGCCGAGGGCGGAGGAGGAGGAGAGCGAGACGATCCGGCCGAACCGGGCCTCGACCATATGCGCCTGGACGGCCTTCGCCATCAGGAACGCGCCCTTGAGGTGCACGTTCATGACGGTGTCCCAGTCCGACTCGCTCATCTTGAACAGCAGGTTGTCGCGGAGCACGCCCGCGTTGTTGACGAGGATCGTCGGGGCGCCCAGCTCGGCGGCGACCCGCGCGACGGCGGCTTCCACCTGGGCGGCGTCCGACACGTCGCAGCCGACGGCGAGCGCGGCGCCCCCGGCGGCGGTGATCTTCTCGACGGTCTCCTCGCAGGCCGCCTCGTCGAGATCGAGTACGGCGACGGCGCGGCCCTGCGCCGCGAGACGTACGGCGGTGGCGGCGCCGATGCCCCGCGCCGCTCCCGTCACGATGGCCACGCGCTGCTCGGTGGTGGACATGCTTGGTTCTCCTCGCCCTTGGATCGCGGCTCAGCGGACTTCGGGGCGGTTCCCCGACAGGAAGACTCCCGATCACTGAGCGACCGCTTAGTACCTTCAGCAGACGAGACGCTAGAAGCCCTGGCACCCGGTGTCAACGGCACACGGCTTCGAGGGGCCGCGCGGCCCACCGGCGAGCGGGGGCGGCGCGGCCCCTCGAAGGGGCGGTCGGGCGTCCGGAGACCGCGCGCCCGTGCACCGGGATCGGCGCACGGGCGGGACCGGTCAGCGGCCGGGGATCAACGGACGAGCAGGTCGAGCAGCCGCTCGACCTCACCGGCCGGGTCGGCGGTGAGCCCGCTGTGCACGACGCCGGGCTGCACGACGGTGGAGCGGGGGGCGATCAGCCAGCGGAACCGCCGCCCGGCGTCGTCGTCGGCCGCCTGTCCGGCGCTCCGGCCGCCGCCGCACACTCCCTCGACGGCGCGCAGGGCGGCCCGCACCCCGACGACGTCGGCGTGCGGGTCCAGCGCCTTCAGCTTCTGCTCGTCGAGATGGGTGCGGGCGGCGACGAACGACCGGGCCCGGCAGTACACGAGCACCCCGGCGTTGAAGCACTCGCCGCGTTCGACCCGGGGGACGACGCGCAGGAGGGCGTACTCGAAGACGTCGCGCGTGCTCATCGCCCGTTCTCCTGTCCGTCGCCCGCGCCGGTGGCGGCCGCGTCCTTCTTCGTGGGGTGCGGCCAGGGCGCGATGTGGTCGGTGAGCCAGCCCGGCGCCTGGGAGGGCCGCGCCGCGGTCGGCGCGTCGAGGGTGATCCGCTGGTGGATGTCGGCGGCCCGTGCGAGCAGCGGGGCGACGTAGGCCCGGCGCAGCTCGTCGGTGGACCCGAAACCGGGCTCGTCGGCCAGCCAGACGTCCGGCACCTCGGCGGCCACCTCGGTGAGCAGTTCCTCGGTGACCAGCGGGGCCAACTCGGCGGCGGCGGCCGCGACGTCCGGCGCGAAGGAGGCCAGGACGTGGTCGGAGGCGTTGTACGGCTTCGCGGCGGAGGCTTCGGCGCCCGGCCAGTTGTGGTGCCAGATCATGGTCGCGCCGTGGTCGATGAGCCAGGGTTCCCCGTGCCAGACGAGCATGTTGGGGTTGCGCCAGGACCGGTCCACGTTGTTGATCAGCGCGTCGAACCAGACGATCCGCCCGGCCTCGGCCGACCCGACCTCGTAGGCCAGCGGGTCGAACCCGAGCGAGCCCGGCAGGTAGTCCATCCCGAGGTTCAGACCGCCGCTGGCCCGCAGCAGCTCCTGCACCTCCTCGTCGGGCTCGGCGAGCCCGATGACCGGGTCCAGCTCGACGGTCACCAGCTCCGGCACCCGCAGCCCGAGCCGGCGGCCGAGCTCCCCGCAGACGACCTCCGCGACGAGCGTCTTGCGCCCCTGCCCCGCGCCGGTGAACTTCACCACGTACGTACCGAGATCGTCGGCCTCGACGATTCCGGGGAGCGAGCCGCCCTCACGCAAAGGCGTGACGTAGCGGGTCGCTGTCACCTCTGTCAGCACTTTCCCAGGCCACCCGTCTCTTCGACCTTGCGTCCACGATCCACTCCGGTGAGGCCCAGCAGTGGGATACGCCCGTCCGCGCCCCCGGAGGACGACCGGGCACGCAGCCCCGCCCCGCTTCCCGAGCGCTCCGCCGTCGGCGGCGCACCCCGTGCTGCCGGCCTCCGACAGGAAGGGAGCATAGTGGCCGAGCGGTCCGGAGGGCGAAGAGCGCCCGCGCCTTTGAGCCAACGCCCCGGCGCGCTCGTAGGCGACGCGTGGGCGGTCGGCAGGTCCGGGTCGACGGCGCCTTGGGCGCATGGGCGCACAGGGGCGCGCGGAGCGCGCTCGTGCTGGGCGATCACCGCGCGGCGCAGGTCGAGCCGGATCGCGTCACCGGCGCCCACGCCCGCTCGCTCGCGCCTCCGCGCCGGACAGCGCCCCGCCCTCCGCACACGTACGGCCCACCGCCGCGGCGTTCACGCCCTTCTGCCGGCGACCGCGTGCGTGGCGGCCACCGCGGTCGCCAACAAGCCCGCGGCGGCGGCGAGCAGGGGGCTCGTGGCGATGAGAGCGGCCGCCGAGTCCGGCGCCGTCTGCAGGCGGGTGAACATGGCGCTGACCGGGGAGAAACCGCGCCCCAGCAGTACGGCCAGCAGGAGCACGAGCGCGAGGACCAGTGCGTACCCCTGCCGCCGGAACACCATCCGCGAACAGACCAGCCCGATCGCCATGCCGGTGAACGCGCAGGTGAGTTGGGCCACGGCGCCCAGCACGAGGTCGGCGGGGCCGGGCGTGCGGCCCCCCGACACCAGCGGCAGCACCAGACCGGCGACCGCGAGCAGCAGGCACCACACGAGGGCCGTCCCGGTCGTCGCGAGCAGGAAGCGGAGGCGGCTGCCCGCGCCGACGACGACGACCGAGCGGTGCGACCGGTCCTCGATGCCGATCAGCGCCATGGTCAGCCAGACCGAGCACACCATCATGGCTCCGGCCACCGAGGCATAGGTCGCGGTGAACGGGCCGGTGTCACTGCCGGTCAGCACGACCACGAGACCGACGAAGAGCAGCACGGGCGCGAGGTAGCGCTGGGAGAGCAGCATCAGCGTGAACATGTAGCCGACCAGGGCGATCACGCGTCCGCCCCCCTCGCGTCGTCCCGTGGACCGGGACCGCCCGCCGGCCCCGCCAGGCTCACCACCGACCACTGGTGCCGCAGCGCCGCCAGCAGTACGGCGTCGGAGTGCTCCCGCGCCACCCGCAGGACGACCTGTCCACCGCGCCGGGCGCTGTCCGCCACGCCCGGCAGCGCGGACCAGTCGACCTCGACCGGCGTGACGCCGGTGGACGGCGCGGCCAGCACCAGCTCGGCCATCGGGACGCGGTCCGCGGCGTGCCGGCCGCCGCGCGGGGCGACCCGGCCGCCGCTGATGGCGTACGCGCCGTCGGCGTGCGTCTCGGTGATCGCCTCGCGGTGGTCGGTGAAGACCACGGAACCGCCCCGTGCGGCCACGTCCTCGATGGATCGCGCGAGGGCGGCGTGGGCCGACGCGTCCAGTCCCGACCAGGGTTCGTCGAGGACCAGCAGGTCGGGCTGGACCAGCAGGGCCTGGGCGAGTGCCACCTTCTGCGCGTTGCCCTTCGAGAGCGTGCGCAGCGACGCGGTCCGGCCGCCCACCAGGCCCAGCCGATCCAGCAGGTGATGCGCTCGGGCACGGGCGGCGGAGGCCGGCATCCCGCGGATACGCCCCATGTGCGTGAGGTAGGACAGGGCCGAGATGCGGTCGTGGGCGGTGAAGCGGTCCGGCACGTAACCGATGTGCCGCGGCCGGCCCGTCACCCTGCCGGTGGTGGGCCGCGACAGCCCGACGAGGAGCCTCAGCAGGGTCGACTTCCCCGAACCGTTGCCGCCCACCACCGCGAGGACGTCCCCCGGCGCGACCTCCATGTCCACGCCTCTGAGGACCCACCGCCCTCCGCCGTAGCGTTTGCCGACCGCCTCACAACGCAACAACCCGACTCCTCGCCCCGCGCCGGCCCTTTTCGCTTCGTTCTCCGCTTGCGCGCTGTGCGTCGGTCGAGGCGGCGGGCGTGTGCGGGACCGGCCGGGCCCGAACACCGCTTCCCTCCCGTGCGCCCCCCCGGCGACTCGTCGCCCCGGTCCGGGGATCGGCCTCGGACCTCCACCGGTACGTTACCGAGACCGTCGAGCCCCGGCCGCCCCTCCCCTTCCCTCCGCGCACGCATCCGTTCGACGACCCGGAGCACGGCCCTCGTCGGCCAGGTCCGCGGAGCCGACGCCTCCGCCCCTGACCGAACATGCGGCCCAGGCCCAAGGGGCGAACGCAGGTACGCATCATCTCGATCATTCCACCCTTTCGCGGGATCACCTCGTTCGCATTCGAGCCGCTAGCATTCCAGGCGCGCCGCTCATGAAATTTCATGACGGATTTTCGCGGGCCCCCACCTGCCCATTTCCGTCGGCGGCGGCCAGACGACCGGACACGTGAGACTTTCGAACAGAGGAAGTGCCCCGATGGAGAGCTTCATGAACGGCACGCCCGCCGACCGCCTCCCCGGCCGGTGGGTGAAGAGCCGCAAGAGCGAGGTCAACGGCACGTGCGTCGAGGCGCTGAAGCTCCCCCGGGGCCGGGTGGCGCTGCGGAACTCGACGGACCCCACCGGCCCCGCCCTCGTCTTCACCGCGGCCGAGATGGAGTCCTTCCTCGACGGCGCGAAGAAGGGCGAGTTCGACGACTTCACCTCGCTCAACTAGGCATCGTCGCCATCCAGTTCGGACCTCTTCTCCTTATCGGGCGTGTCATCATGGGCATATGACACCTCGGTAAGGAGAAGGCGTGTCCTCGGACCCGAATCCGATCATCCGTCTGGCCCGGCCCGCCGGACCCGACTGCACCCAGACGGCGGCGAAGATCATGCTGGGGTGCACCGTGAGACGGCTGCGCGAGAACGAGGGGCTCACGCAGAGGGAACTCGCGAACGCCATTCACGTCTCGACCCCCACGGTCAATCGCCTGGAGGACGGAAAGGGCACTCCCACCCGGCGCACGGTCGAGGGGGTGATCCGCTACTTCCAGCTCAGCGGGGCGGAAAAAGACGAGATGCTGGTGCTCTTCTCGCGCACCGAGGAGCCGGAGTGGTTCCAGCACCGGTTCGGGGACTGCACGCCGGGCTATCTCCACCGCCTCCTCGGCCTGGAGTCGATGGCCATCCAGATAACGACGTACGACGTGCGACTGGTGCCGGGCCTCCTGCAGACGCCGGCGTACATCGAGCAGATCGTCCGCACCGGCCTCCACCTGAGCGAGTGGGACGGCCCCGAGGTCGAGCTGCGGAGGGCCCAGCGGTTCGAGCGCCAGAGAAGGGTGCTCGGACAGCCCGACCCGCCCCGGTGCATCGTCCTGATGGACGACTCCGTGCTGCGGCGGAAGGTCGGGGACCGCAGGACCATGCACGGCCAGATGGCCCACCTGCGGGAGATGGCCGACCTGCCCCACATCACCATCCGGTTCGTGTACTCGAGCCGGATGATCGCCGGCAACGTCGCGGCGCTGGCCGGCTCCATGGCGCAGTTGCAGTTCGGTCGCGGCGGCCCGGCCGACTTCGTGTACGCCGAGGGGTACGAACGGGCCGACTACTTCACCAAGCCGCCCAGGGCCCCCGGCGCCCCGGACAAACCGCTGACGCCGCGTCAGAACGACTACGAACGGCACCTGCAACTGCTGCTGCGCATCCAGGGGGAAGGGTGCGCGTCCCCGGTGAAGAGCCGGCTGATGCTGGACAAGGCGATCAAGCGTTACGCGTGACGGACGGACGCCCCGCGGTCGTCACAGCGCGCGCACCTCGCCGGTCGCCCGGAGCCGGTCATCGCGTACGCACCGGCAGCGCGTCCCGTGCACGGGCGCCCTCTCCCCCGTACGGCACCCGGTGCCGCGCGCCGGTCCGCCCGGTGCGGTGGGCGGCGCTCAGCTCCGGGGCGGCACCCTCGCCAGCCCGCCGTACTCCGTCCACTCGATGCTGCGCTGGCGCTGCTGGAGCTCGGAGTCGGGCCGCCAGTCGGTCACATCGACGAGGCCGGGCTCCTCCGTGAGGAGGCCCTCGAATATGGCGTCCACGTCCGCCTTCTCCCGGACGCGGCCCCAGTTGCCGCCGGTCTTGGTCAGCATGAGGTCGGTGACGCTGTCGCGGACCTTCGGGTCGTCGCTGACGAGCTGGCACACGACGACGAAGCTGCCGGGCGCGAGGCGGTCCACGACGCGTCGCACGAGCTGTCGCGGGCCGGCGCTGTCGGGCAGGCAGTGCAGGACGGAGATGAACAGGGCGGCCGCCGGCTGGGAGAAGTCGATGAGCCGGTTCAGGTCCTTGTGCGCGAAGATCCGGTCGGTGTCCGTCATGTCGAGCGGCAGGATCGCGGTGTTCTCGTTCTCGTCCAGCAGTGACTGGCCGAGCGCCAGCACGACGGGATCGTTGTCGATGTAGACGACACGGGCCGCGGGGTCGGTTTCCTGGGCGATCTGGTGCACGTTGCGCTGGGTCGGCAGACCGGAGCCGAAATCGATGAACTGCCGAATGCCGTGTTCCTCGGCGAGGACGCGGACCACGCGCTGCAGGAACCAGCGGTTGTTCCGCGCGAGCTCACGCGAGGTGGGCGCGGCCCGCAGAAGCAACTCTCCCGCTTCCTGGTCCACTTCGTAGTTGTTGCTGCCGCCCAGCAGCCAGTCGTACATCCGCGCAGCGCTCGGGACCGACAGGTCGACCACACGCTTTCTCTGCGTCAACGGACGTGTCCCCTCACCGATTCCGCGCGTTTTCCGTGGAGTCGCCCATCCTAGGAGGGCATGACCGGGCGCACCACCGCCGGTGAGGGTGAACGGTGGCGCGGGGTGGCGAGAAGTGGCGGAGGGGTCCGCCCCTCGGAGTGCGCGTGGGCGGGCGGCGTTCAGGCGGGTGTCAGGCGCCTCCCCTCTCGGTGCGGCCGCGCAGGGCGCGCCAGGCGGCGCCGAGGCCGGCCTCGACGGCGGGGGGCTCCAGTCCCATGAGTTCGGCCGCCTCCTCGACGTCCAGACCGAGCCGGTGGCACAGCAGCACGCTGTCGGCACTGGTCAGCGGCAGAGCCCGGTACAGGGCGGCCACCTCCTCGTCCTCGGGCGGGGACGCCTCGCCGCGGCGGCCGACCTGGTGGCGCAGTCTCTTCCAGACGTCGGCCGAGGGGTTGGGCCGGCGCAGCAGCCAGTCCCAGCGCCTCTCGGCATAGGCGAAGGTGCCGTTCACGGCCGCCCGCACGCTCGCGTCCCCGGAGAGACGGGCCTGGGCGTAGCGCGTGTAACGAGGCTGATTCCGTTCGGTGAAGGCGCGGAATCCGAGGTCCGCCGCGACCGGGGTGGGCGCGGTCCGGGCGGGGGACCGGGGACGGAGTCCGACAGGCGGCGCACTCGGCCGGTGGGTGGGGAGAATGAGGACGCTCCTTCGACGGAAGGACCGCTGCCGCGGGTCCTGGTGTGCGATGCCGCGCCGGCTCCGGGACACGCGGCGAAGACGCCCGTGCCCCGCTCGGGCGCGAGGCGGGGACGCGCGGCGCCGCGCGCTCCGGCCGCGCGTGCGGCGCGCGACGGCGTGCCGCGCACGGTCATCGTGACGGCGGGCTCGGCACCGGCGATCGCGGCGCCCGTGACCGGATTCCGCCCGCGTGGACGAACGCGGCGGAAAGCGTGCGCGGCCGCGACAGCGCGCGCTCGCGGGGGTTCTCGGGAGGCTCCACGGGAAAGACGGGGAGACTGGTACCGTGAATGCGCCCGGAGGGCAACCGCCGACGGCCTCGGCGCATTGGCTCGTACATGTGCATGGTTCCTTGGGTCTTTTCGTTCCCGGAATCGTGATGGCACACGTTCTCGGGCGGGCCTTCGATTGACGGCCCACATCGAAAGTACCCCGCCGGACCGGACGCACGGCCCCGCTCTCCTCGCTGTGAAAACTCATTCTTGTCGCTCTTAACACTGCGATCAAAAGCGATCACATGGCAGCCCGAATTGATCGCAAACAGAGGATGTTGTCGACATTCGGTCCTTGGTGCTCATCTCGTGACCAGGGTCGTGTTCGCCCGTCCCGCGCGACGCCCTCGGACCCCCCGGCTCCCCGCTCCCCCGCGTCGGCCGAGTAGCTTCTTGACCCTCACACCGTGTCAGGCGGTCAGCTCGGAGACATCATGTTCACCATCGGAGACTTCGCCCGGCACGGCCGCGTCTCGGTCCGGATGCTGCGTCACTACGACGCGACCGGCCTGCTGCGCCCGGCCCATGTCGCACCCGCCACCGGCTACCGCCACTACACCGCCGCCCAACTCGCCCGACTGAACCGGATCATCGCGCTCAAGGACCTCGGGTTCACGCTCCAGCAGGTCCGCGACATCGTGGACGAGAAGGTCGGGGCGGAGGAGCTGCGCGGGATGCTCCGGATGCGGCGGGCCGAACTGGAGGCCGCCGCGACCGCCGCGGCGGCACGGCTGGTCCAGGTCGAGGCGAGGCTCCGAGCGATCGAGAGCGAGGGGCACATGCCCACCAACGACGTCGTCCTCAAGAACGTCCCCCCGGTCCGGGTGGCGGAGCTGACCGCGACCGCCGCCGGCTTCGAGCCCGACGACATCTCCCCGGTCATCGGTCCGCTCTACGACGAGCTGTTCCGTCGCCTGGAGGCGGCGGGCATCACTCCCGCCGGCCCCGGTGTCGCCTCCTACGAGGACGCCCCGGAGGGGGGCGGCCGCATCACCGTCCACGCCGCCGTCCAGGTCTCCGCCCCTCTCCAGGACGGGGCCTTCCGCGTCCTGGACCTGCCGCCCCTCGACCGGGCGGCGACCATCGTGCACCGGGGCCCGATGGACACCGTGCTGCCCACGGCCCAGACCCTGGCCCACTGGATCGACGCCAACGGCTACCGGACGACCGGGTACCCCCGCGAGGTCAACCTGGAGTGCCCCGAGGACCGCGACGCGTGGGTGACGGAACTGCAGGCGCCGGTGGTCCGGGACTGAACGGCCACGTCGGAGACCTGGCGTCCGGCGGCGTGGGGCCCGCGCTGCCTCCCGCCGCGGGCGCGCCGCCCGCCGCGTCCGCCGCCTCCGCGCGAGGCGGCGGGGGCGCGGCTCACACCTTCACCGCGGGAGGGACCCCCTGGAGCGGAGCGCCGGTGACTAGAATCGTCTTTCATGTCGAAGCTTGACGAGCTGCTTGTTGAGGTTGCCGCCCTGGTGGAGTCCGGGCGCAGCAACCAGATGTCTCTTACCGTGGTCGCCGGCGGTGCCGTCGTCACCGGTCGACTGGCCCCCGAAGCCGTCTGGAGGCAGCGGGTGTCGGAGGTGCTGGCGGACTCGGCCCACCTGGGCGAGTTCTCCGCTGCCTTCACGGCGATGGCGGACAGGGAGGAACCGCCCACGCATCTGCACTTCCACGTGGCGCGGATTCTGCAGGGCGCGGTGGGCATCCCGGAGACGGGCGGGATGTACCGCGTGGCGATCGAGGACGTCAGTGCCTGGACCATCGGCGACTTCAGCTACTCCGATCACTGACCCGCCCTCGTAGGAGAGGTTCCCGTACTTCGGTGGGGGCCCGGCCGGCGCGTTCCGGTCGGGCCCCCACCGCTGTCCCGTCCGCGCCCCTCAGGACGCCCCGCGGTCGCGGGGGCCGCCCTTGCGGACGACGAGGGCGAGCGTGTCGTCCGCGTGGAGGACGACCGTGTGCATGTCCTGGGCGATGGCCCCCGGAATCGTCGCCGTGGGGGCCTCGGCCCGCAGGCGGGCCGAGGCCATGAGGCGTACCTCGCCCTCCACGGGGTCGCGGCGGCTCTCGGTGAGGCCGTCGGTGTAGAGGACGAGGAGGTCGCCCGCGCCCATCGTGGTGTGCAGCACGTGGTCGCTGCCGGCCGTCGGATAGCCGATGCCGCGCCCGCGTACGCCGAGGTAGTCGGCCCGGCCGTCCGCGCGGACGAGGAGCGCGGGGGGATGGCTGCCGTTGGCGAGCCGGAGGTCGCCGGTGGCCGGGTCGACGCGGACCAGCAGGACGGTGGCCATCAGGTCGCGGTCGACGGGCGTGAGGAGTGCGTCGGTGCGCGCGATGATCGAGGACAGCGGGTGCCCCTCCAGCGCGAGGGTGCGTACGGCGTGGGTGACGGCCAGGGCGCTGCGGGTGCTCGTGATCCCGTGCCCGAGGGCGTCGACGACCGTGATGTGCACCGTGCCGTCCGCCAGGCGGAACCAGTCGTAGAGGTCCCCGCCGGTGGGGTCGTGGCTGCCGGCCGGTTCGTAGTGGACGGCCAGTTCGATGCCGTCCACCTCGATGGGCTGGGGGCGCAGGGCGTTCTCGAGCTCCTGGAGCATCTGCCCGTGGGCCTGGCGCAACCGTTCGTCGCGCTCCTCCAGTTGGACGTACAGGGCGAGCACGCCGCTGTTGGTCTCGGCCAGTTCGTGCTTGAGGCGCCGGTGCTCGGCGGCGAAGGAGTCCGCTCGCGCCAGCGCGTCCCTCAGTTCCTGCTCCAGCGCCCCGACTTCCGTACCGCCCGCCGGGGGGACCGGCGGTCCGCCGTCCGGGGCCCGGCCCTCCCCCGCGGCGGGGGCGGGCACGTGCCAGGTGGCCGTGGTGTCGCGGACGGCTTGCGCGGGCAGCGGCAGCCCGGCCAGGGCCAGGGGAGCCTGGGCGTCCGGGCAGGTGAGGCTGACGGAGAGCAGTGCGGCCCGCTCGTGCGTGCCGGGGTGGTAGGCGGACGCCAGGCCGACGGCGCGGCCGGCCCTCAGCTCGCGGTCGGCGACGGCCCCGACCGCGAGCACCAGCCGGGCGCGCGTCTCCACCGACAGGTTGTGCGCGTCGGCCAGTCGGCGCAGCGCGCCGCGCAGGGGCGGCAGGGAGCGGAAGGCCTCAGACAAGGGGGCCACCGGGTGCTCGGGCGGCGAGGAACGTCGCGTCGTCGCGCGTGGAGCGGTGGGCGTGCGCCACCGCAGCCGGGAGCAGGCTGGGCGGCAGCCTCAGCAGGAAGCGCGAGGGCGTGCGGGTCCACTGCGGGTTGATGCCGTCCGAGTGGAGTACGGCGGTGGCTCCGGGCTCCGCGGGCGCGGTGTGCTTCTGGGGGACGGGCATGTTCCACCCGACGACGCCGGGCCGGCCGGTCGCCCAGGGGTGGACGCCCTGGTAGGTGACGATCGAGGCGCGGATGTTGCCGACGCCGCAGTACTCGGTCCGGTCGCGGTGCAGCCGCAGGACGCCGACGGCCGCTCCGCGGGTGTGCCGCAGGGCGCGGTGGACGGCGAGGAGCATGTCGTGCAGCGGCCGGTCCGGCGCGCGGTGGAACACGCGGAGGGCGGTGTGGGCGGCCTGCGCCGCCTCGGGGCCGTGCCCGAGGCCGTCGACGACGATCGCGGTGCGGCTGTCCGCGGTGTCCGCCGACGCGCAGGCGTCGCCGCAGAGCTGTTCGCCCTCGACGGGCAGGCAGACGGCGCCGAGGTCCTGCCGGGCCGTGAGCCGGTGGTCGGGGTCGGTGAGCCGGGCGCTGACGAGGGTCCCCGTGCCCGGCTCGGTGCGGATGGCGACGTCCGTGGCGATGCGGCGGATCGCGCCCAGTCCGGCCCCGAGGGTGGCGGTGGTGCTGTATCCGTCGGTGAGCGCACGCGGAAGGTCGTCGATGCCGGGGCCGCGATCGGCGCTCAGGATCTCCATCCCGCCGCCGAGGAGGAGCGGCTGGAGGTAGACCGCCCCGCCGGTGGCGTGCTTGTCGAGGTTCCCGGCGAGTTCGGAGGCCAGCACGGCGGCCCGGTGGGGCAGGGACCTGGTCAGGCCGCAGCGTTCGGCGAGCGCGCGGGCGGCTTCCGCGGCGAGCTGGACGGCGCTGTGGTGGTCGATGCGGATCTGGACGGTGGCCGTCGTCGCCGGGGGCGGTGTCACGGGGCCGCCCATCGGGTGGCGGTGATGGTGGTGCCTCGGCCCGGCGCCGAGTCGATGGTGAACTCGTCCATGAGGCGGCGTGCTCCGCCCAGGCCGTGGCCGAGGCCGGCGCCGGTGGTGAATCCGTCTCTCAGCGCCTCCTGGACGTTCTCGATGCCGGGGCCCTCGTCGCTGACGACGAGGCGGAGCCCCCGTGTGCCCGGCCGGTCCAGGAAGGCGAGGGAGAGCGTGCCGCCGCCCCCGTGGATGTAGGCGTTGCGCACGAGTTCGCTGGCCGCCGTGACGATGCGGGTCTGGTCGACGATGCCGAACCCGAGGGCCAGGGTGGCCGCGCGTACGGCGTGGCGGGCCGCCAGCAGGTCCTCCTCCGTGCGCACCGGGAAGGACGCGGGTGCGCCCGGTCGCAGGGCGCGGTCGCGGGCCGTGTCCGGGGGAGGGGTGGGATCACCGGAGCGCAGCACGGGCCGCCCCCTCGCGGAGCTGCCGGTTCTGCTGCCACCCGAGCAGGGCCATGCCCCGTTCCGCGTTGAGCGCGGTCTCCACTCCGGTCAGCGTGATCCCCAGTTCCACCAGCGTGATCGTCACCGGGGGCAGCATTCCCGCCACGATGACGCGGGCGCCGAGGAGGCGGGCCGTGGTCGTCAGCTCCATCAGCGTGCGGGCGACGAAGGAGTCGATGATCTCCAGCCGGGAGACGTCGATCAGGACCCCGCGCGCCTCGTCCGCCACGATGCGCTGGGTGAGCTCGTCGGTGAAGGCCAGGGCGGACTTGTCGTCGAGTTCGTCGAGGAGCCCGGTGATCAGGACGTCGCCCAGGCGCAGGATCGGCACGCCGGCCGAGGGCCGAGGGCTCATCGGACCTCCGGGGGTCCGTTGTGCGTGGGGGCCTGCTCGGTCAACCGGATCGCGGCCGAAAGGGCGTCGGCGAGCGTCGCGCGGGTGAGGATGGAGGACAGGTCGATGCCCAGTTGGGCGATGGTCATGGCGATGGGCGGGCGGATGCCGCTGATGACGCAGTCCGCTCCCATCAGCCGCACCGCGCTCACCGTCTGCATGAGGTGCTGCGCGACCACCGTGTCGACGGTGGGGACCGCGGTGATGTCGATGATGGCGACGAGCGCCTCGTGCTCCTGGATCCCCTGCAGCAGGTTCTCCATGACGACCTGGGTGCGCGCGGTGTCCAGGGTGCCGATCAGCGGTACGGCGAGCACGTGGCGCCACAGGCGCACCACGGGCGTCGACAGCTCCAGCAGTTGCCGGCTCTGCCGTCCGATGATCCTCTCCCGGCCCTCCATGTACGTGCCGAAGGACAGGGCACCGGCCGGGTCCAGCAGCCTGTTGACCATCACCGCGACCGCCAGGAACTCGCCGGTGTCGCGGACGGTCTCCCGTACCGCCTCCAGCAGGGCGTCCTTGAGCGCCAGGACCGCGAGCGAGGTGAGGGTGGGGGAGACGCCCTCCCTCGCCCGGCGCAGCGAGAGCTCGGCGACCGCGCGGCTCACCTCGGGGTCGGCGGTGACGACCCGTTCCACCGGCAGGGCGCCGGCCAGCGCCGCCGCGAGGGCGGCGACCACGGCGTCCGACTCCTCCCGCAGCTCGCTCTCGCCGATCCAGGTCCCGGCCTCGCTGTGCTCGCGCTGGAGCTGCACCCACCGGTCGGCGATCGCGTCCGCGCGTTCGTCCAGAGCCGCGCCCACCAGCTTGCGTATGGTGCCTTCGCTGACGTCCACCAGGTATCCCTCGCTTGCGACGCCCAGCACACCGCGGCGGGTCCGGAGTCGTGGTCGGTGCGGGCGAGCGCGAACGCGTGCCCCGCACGGGTAGATAATTGCCGTTCGGCAAATATTAGCGAGCCGCGCGTCACGTGCAAGCAGGGGCGCCGCCCGCCCCCGCCGGGGCGCCGGGCCGGCCCGGACGCTCCGCGGCACGTACGCGGCGCGCCGCGAACCGCGTGCCGGAGCCCGCGCGACCGGGCCTCAGCAGCCCTCCTCCGCGGCGGGACGGCCGTGCCAGTCCAGGCACATCACCAGCGAGTCGTCGGCGGCCGGGCCGGCGCCCCGGTGCCCCAGCAGCTCCTGGAGCATCGCCCTGGGCACCTGCGACGCGGGCAGCAGCCGCGTGCTCGTGATCGACCGGGCCAGGGCGCGCTGGCTGTACTTCTCACCGGCCGGCGACAGCGCGTCGTAGACGCCGTCGCTGATGAACAGCAGCCGGTCCCCGGGTTCGACCGAGAAGTGTTGGGGCACATAGGCGGTGTCCTCGAACATGCCCAGCGGCATCTGCGCCTCCAGTTCGATCGCCTCCACCACCCCTTCGCGCATCCGCCACACATGCGGCGAACCGGCGTCGATGATCTCCACGTCCCCGGTCGGGAGATGGAACCGCAGCAGCAGCGACGACAGATAGCGGCTCCCCCGGTGCTGCCCGAAGATGGCCTGATCGGCCAGATACGCCTGGTCGCCGAGGTCCAGGCCGGCCCGGCGGGCGTTGCGCAGGGCGTTGACAGCGAGGTTGGTCAGCAGCGCGGCGTCGATCCCCTCGCCCATGCCGTTGCTGACGGTCACGTACAGGTCGTCGGCCGAGGCCGACCAGTCGAAGCTGTCGCCGAAGATGGCGTACGCGGGCTCCAACTGGGCCCCGAGGCAGTACTCGGGGCGGGAGCAGGAACGCCCCGGCAGTAGCTGCCACTGCATCTCGGCCGCCAGGGTCAGCCGCTCCGCCCGGCGGGCCTGGAGGAACAGGTCGGTGTCCCGCTCCGCGACGACCACCTCGTGCGCCAGCGCGTCGGCGTATCCCTGGAGCTCCTCCAGCGCGTCGGCCGCCAGCCCCTCCTCCCCCGCGGGCACGGTGACGCTCAGGACCCCCAGCCGGTCCCCCCGGACGCTGACCGGCAGATGCGCCGTCACCGTCGACGCGGAGCGGTCGTGGACGCAGTGCGCCTCCTGGGCGCCGAACGCACGCCCCGGAGCGCTCTCGTGCACCGACACCGGCGGGCGGGTGTGCGGCAGCACCCCCACGGGCTGCAGCTGCGTCATCGCGTAGTCGGCCATCAGCAGCTCCACCGCCCGAGCCCGATGGCGGCGTTCCAACAGGGACCTGATCACGTCGAAGATCTCGTGGGGCGCGGCCTCGCGCAGAGCACGCTCGACCGCACTGGGTGTGTCCACCGGTACCGGTCCTTCTTTCCTTCACATATCTTCATCTATGCGACTGCCCACATCGACCAGCCGGAACGGGCGCAAAAGGCCCACTCGGGAGTGTCACATGCGCAAGGTTCCCGCCGCCGCCCACCAGCACGCCTCCCCCGCCGTCCCCGAGCTCGGCCAGGTCCTCGAACTCCTCGAAGTCGCCTGGGAGCGGAGCCGCAGCGCACTCGGCACCGCACCCCTGTCCGCCGCCCAGACACGTGTGCTGTATCTCGTCGAGCGCGAGCCCGGCATCAACCTGAGCACGCTCGGCCGCCGCCTCGCCGCGGCCGCGCCCTCCGTCACACGCCTCTGCGACCGCCTCCAGGCCGCCGGATTCCTCCGGCGGACCCCGCGCCCCCAGGACCGCCGGGAGATACAACTGGAGCTCACGGAGGCCGGCCTCGCGCACCTGCACGGCATCCGGGTCCGCAGGCAGGAGGCGCTCCAGGAGGCCACGAGCCGTATGAGCCCCGAAGCGCAGCAGGCCCTCGTCCTCGGGCTCAGCGCCCTGTGCGACGCGGTCGGCGACCTCTCTCCGGCCCACGAAGGCCGCCGGGCGACCGCCTGAGGCGCGCCCCGGCCCCCGGATGCGCGGTACGTGCCTCCTGGGCGGGGAGCGGGGGCGCCTGCTCACGGCGGTCCGCTTCGGTCGCTCTTGGCCGGCCGGAAGCGGGGAGGCCGGGGGCCGACCCACCCCTCACCGCCGCGTGTCCCCCTCGTCGCGACAGATCATCGGGGTGCCGCGAGGCCGGTGTCCTGCTGTGCGAACCTCTCGGAAAGCCCGTCCTGACGAGCGGGGGGGGGCGGGTGTGGAGGCGCGGAGAGAGGGCACGTTGCCTGACACAGCAAAGCGACACAACCGATACAGGTGGGGTGAACGCGCATGAACAGCACGAAGACCACCATCGCTCCCACATCCTCCGGACCGGCCCTGGTACGGGGCGAGAGCAGCGCCGGCATCCACTGGGCCCGCAAGGCCGCTCGCGCGTTCGCCGACGGTCTCGCCCCGCCCATGGACTCCGGTACGGCCGACAGCCTCGTCCTGGTGGTGTCCGAACTCGTCACCAACGCACTGCGCCACGGCGGCGGCCGCTACACCCTCGAGCTGTCCGCCACGGCGGACGCGGTGACCGCCGCCGTCAGCGACCCCAGCCCGGCGCCCCCGCGCGAGCGCACCCCCGACCTGAACGGCGGCACCGGCGGCTTCGGCTGGCACATGGTCCGCCGCCTGACCGCCGCGCTGGACGTCGCTCCCGGTCCCGGTGCGGGCAAGACGATCCGCGCCCGCGTCCCCCGCTGACCGCCAGGGGGAGCGGCCGCCATCGCCCGCGGCCGCGCCCACCGCGCTGCCCGGCGGACGCGGCGGCCCGTGGGCCTCACGCGGGCTCGCGGGACACGGCGGATCGGGCAACTCCCGTTCTTCGGAAGCCCGTTGCCCGCACGCTCGGTGATCCGCGTCGGCTTCGGGCGCAGGAGGCGCGTCGCGTTCGACGCGACGAGCACGCCGCGCCGGCGGCCGCGGTCGGGGCGGGCCCGGCCGGGGTCTCCCCCGCCGCGGCCCCCGGCCCTTCCTACGGACTCCCCTGCCCGGCGGGCGGGACCGAGCGGGTCGCCCAGGGCCGGAGGGGACGTACGCGCGCACCGGCCGGTACCACGCGTACGCCCAGGACTTCGGGCTCCCGGCGCACTACGGGGGGTCCGCCGCGCAGGGCGGCACGGTCCTGGCGCCCGACTGGTCGGCGTACCGGCAGAACGGCATCGAGGCCGTCATCCGGCGCACAGACGGCCAGTGCGCCCATGACGCCGCGACGGGCCGGGCACGCCGCGCCGACCGGACCGTACGCGCGAACAGCGGGCGCGTGCGGGCGAACGCCCGGCGGGTGGGGGCCGTTCACCCCCCGGCGGACACGTTGCCGCCCGCCGCCCGCAGCGCCGCCACCGCCGCGCGGATCGAGGGGCGGCGGTCGGCGTCCGTACGCCAGATCGCGTGGACATGACGCCGCATGGTCTGCCGCACCGGCACCAGGCGCACCCCGTCCGGCACCGGGCCGCGGCCCAGACGCGGGGCCACGCAGACGCCGAAACCCGCCGCGATCAGTGCCAGTTGCGTGTGGTGCTCACCGGCCAGGTGCGCGATGCGCGGCTCGATGCCCCGCGAGCGCAGGGTGAACACCAGCCAGTCGTAACAGAATTCGCCCTCGGGCCAGGAGACCCACGCGTCCTGCGCGAAGTCCTCCAACTCCACCTCGCTCCGGTCCGCCAGCGGGTGTCCGACCGGCATGGCGATGTCCGGGGCGTCTTCGAGGAGTTCGGTCGTGGTCAACCCGCCCGGCACGGGCAGCCGCTTGTTGCTCCAGTCCAGCACGACGGCCAGGTCCACGTCCCCCCGGAGCACCGCGTGGAGCCCCTGCTCGGGCTCCAACTCCCGTGTACAGACCGTGAGGTCGGGGTGGTCCGCGCGCAGTGCGGTGAGTGCGGCGGGGAACAGCCCGCGGGCCGCGGTGGGGAAGGCGCAGATCCTCACCTCGCCCACGACCTCGCCGCGTTGGGCCTCGATGGCGGACTGGGCGAGTTCCACCTGCGAGAGTATCCGCGCGGCGTGCTCGGCGAGCAGTCGGCCCGCGTCGGTGAGGCGGACGCCGCGCCCCTGCCTGGCCAGGAGCCGCTGGCCCACCTCGCGCTCCAGCTTGGCCATCTGCTGCGAGACGGCCGAGGTCGTCACGTGCAGCCCGCCGGCCGCCCCGCTCACCGAACCGTGCCGGGCCAGGGCGTCCAGGGTGCGCAGACGCTCCAGATTCAACATGGAAGCGATGCTACGCGGGCCCCGACAGCGTCTTCTCGGCCTGTTCCCCGGCGCCGACGCGCGCAGAGTGTCCCCCGAGTCGCCGGCCCCCGCTCCACCGGGTCGACGGGCCCTCGACAGGCGCATCCGGTTCGCGGCGCTCCCACTCCTGTGGCGTTTCGACTTCCCGCTGATCGAGGTCGGCGCCGAGGGGTACGCCCCGTTCCCGGTGCGGCCGTGCCGGTCGCCGCCATCGCCGCGCGCCGGGAGCCGCTGCCGCGTCCGCCCCGGAACCGGGGGCGCCTCGCCGTCGCCGCGCTCCCCCTCGACGCGCCGCCCCCTCGCTCCTCCCCTACGCCGAGTCGGCGATCCCGTCCTCCCCGGCCGGGTCTGCAACGGGACCGCCCCCCTGTCAGGCCCCGCCGCACGGGAGCCCGTACCGCCCCCGACCGCCGAGGAGCGGGCGGCCGAAGACGGGGCGGCGGCTCCCGGCCCCGGCCCGGCCGTCCGGCGGACCCGGACACCGGCCGCCGGACGCCTCAGCCGTAGCTGACCGGCCGGGCCGGGCCCGCGGCGTCCGCCACCGCGTCCGCCAGCGGGCCGATGTCCGCCGCGGCCAGCGGGGAGACGGTGAGCCGTACGGCCGGGGGCGCGGCCATGCGGAAGCGGGCGCCCGGCGCCACGGCCCAGCCGGCGTGCAGCAGTCGGGCGACGGCCACGGTCTCGTCGCTGACGGGGACCCACACGTTCATGCCGCTGCGCCCGTGCGCCGCCACGCCGCGCTCCGCCAGCGCGCGTACGAGCGCGTCGCGGCGGACGCCGTAGGACCGGGCCACCGCGCGGGGGTCGACGGCTCCGGAGGTCCACAGGCACAGCACGGCGCGCTGCAGCAGCCGGCTGACCCAGCCGGGCCCGAGCCGCTGCCGCCCCGCGACCCGGTCGAGCGTGACGGCGTCGCCGGTGAGCACCGCGACGCGCAGGTCCGGGCCGTACGCCTTGGCCGCCGACCGGACGAAGGCCCAGTGGCGGGTGGCGCCGGCCAGGGGGTGCAGGGGGAGGTCGACGATGGCGTGGCCGTGGTCGTCCTCGACCAGCAGCACCTCCGGGTGGCGGGCGAGGACGGCCCGCAGCTCGCGGGCGCGCCGCTCGTCCAGGGAGGCGCCGGTCGGGTTCTGCGCCCGGTCGGTGACGACGAGCGCCCGCGCCCCGGCCCGCAGCGCCCGCTCCACGTCGGCGGCCAGCGGTCCGGCGTCGTCGACACCGACCGGCACGGCGCGCAGCCCGAGCGCCGGTACGAGGTCCAGCAGGCTGCCCCAGCCGGGGTCCTCCACCGCCACCGCGTCACCCGGTCTCAGGTGCGCCGCGAGCACCCGCTCGATCGCGTCGAGGGAACCGGAGGCCACGGCCAACGCGCCCGCGGGCACTCCGTCCGCGTCCATCGCGGCGCGGGCGTACGCGGCGAACTCCGGGTCCACCGGGGCCTGTCCGTACAGTCCGCGCTCCTCCGCGTCGGCGGCGGCCGCCGCGGCGAGGGCGGGCCCGAGGTCGGGCAGCAGCGCCGGGTCGGGGTTGCCCTCGCCGAGGTCCCGTACGCCCGGCGGGGCCTCGACCCGCAGGGAGCCGCGCGAGGTGCTGGCCGGGGCGGGCCGCACCCGGCTCCCCCGGCGGCCGGCCGTCTCGATCACCCCGCGTTCGCGCAGGGTCCGGTACGCGGCCGCCACCGTATTGGGGTTGACCTCCAACCGGGCCGCCAACTCCCGCATGGGAGGCAGCAGATGTCCCGGCTCCAGCTCTCCGGAGCCGACCCCGCGCTCCACGCTGTCGGCGATCTCCGACGCGCGCCGCCCACTGATCCGATAGTCTCCTAGCACAAAAGACATTATGCACTAGTTCAATGGAGTCAGCCCATGCAGCCCACCGAAACGCCCGACCGTGCCGGCGACGGCGCCGCCTCCTCCTCCTACCGCAGCACCGACCGCACGGTCCCCACCCGGTCCAAGGAGCGGGCCTCCTACGACCGCGAGCTGGTCCACTCGATCCTCGACGAGGCCTGCCTGTGCCATCTCGGCTTCATCCGCGACGGCGCCCCGGTCGTACTGCCGACCCTCTTCGGACGGATCGGCGAACGGCTGTACGTGCACGGCTCGACGGGCTCGCCGCCGCTGCGATCGGCGCAGACCGCCGACCCCGGCCTGCCGGTCTGCCTGACCGTCACGCATGTCGACGCCCTCGTCCTGGCCCGGTCCGCCTTCCACCACTCGATGAACTACCGCTCGGTCGTGGTGCACGGCACGGCGGTGACGGTGACCGACCCCGAGGAGCGGCGGCTCGCGCTGGACGCCATCGTGGAGCAGGTCGTACCGGGCCGCTCCAGGGACTCGCGACCGGCCGACGCCAGGGAACTCGCCGCGACGGCGGTGATCCGGCTCGACCTGGACGAGGTGTCCGCGAAGGTGCGCACCGGCGGGCCCAACGACGAGCCCGAGGACGCCGCCCTCCCCCACTGGACCGGCATCGTGCCGCTCACGCGGGGCTACGCGGCACCGGTCCCGGCGGACGACCTCGACCCGTCCATCGGCGTACCGGACTACCTGTCGGCGCTCTGACGCGGTACGGCGGTTCGCGGGCGGTCCGGGGTGCGGGGCCGGCCCCTACCGCGCGGCCCGCTCGGCGGGCAGCTCCCCCTCGATCGACCCGGCCACCGCGCCCTCGGGCCCGGACGGCGGCTCGGGCGCCGCGGACTGGGCGATGAACGCCCCGACCAGGACGGTGCATCCCCCGACGAGCTGGGGCGCGGACAGGTGCTCGCCCAGCAGGGTCCACGCCAGCCCCGTGGCGACGACCGCTTCCAGGCAGGCCACGACCCCCGCCACCTGGGGCGAGAGCAGCCGGACCGACACGACGCCGGCGAGGTAGGCGAGCACGGTGGCGAGCAGCACGATCCAGCCGAGCAGCAGCCAGGCGGGGACCGCGTCGCCGTCCATGTCCGCGCTGCCCGCGAGCAGCGACCAGTCCATGCCCCAGGGGCGCGCGACGACGGTGAGGACGGCCGCGCCGACGATCAGGCCGTACGCGATGACGCCGACGGGGTGCGGAGGTCCGGCGCGGCCTCCGCCCTCGCCGCCCGGACCGTCCTGCCCGCCGTGGTCCGAGAGCACGAAGTAGCCGACCTGGCAGCAGGCGGCGCCCAGGGCCAACGCCAGCCCGAGCAGGTCGAACCGGAGGCCGGCCCAGACCTCGACGACGCACGCGAGGCCGCCGACCGCCAGGACCACCCCGAGCGCGGCGGCACGGGTGACGGGCCGGCGCTGCACGAAGCGGACCCAGCCGAGGACCAGCGCGGGCGCCAGGTATTCGACCAGCAGCGCCACCCCGACCGGGATGCGGGAGATCGCGGCGAAGTAGCAGGCCTGCACCCCGGCCACCGCGAAGAGGCCGAAGCCGGCCAGCAGGGCGGGGCGTTCGCGCACGAGGTTCCGGTGGCGCCAGGCGACGGGCAGCATGATGAGGGCGGCGCCGGCGACCCGCAGCCAGACCACGTGGAGCGGGTCGAGCCCCGCCTCGATCAGCGGCTTGGCCGCCACGCCCGAACCGCCGAACGCGAAGGCCGAGATGAGGGCGAGCCCCAGACCCGCGCTTCTGCCCTGAGACCCCGAAGACGCGTGCATCGGCACATCATGACAGCACTCGACAGCACCGCCACCCCGGTGACGCCTGTCGATCCGACCGCCCGACGGTCGTCGCGGACGCGTCCCGCGGCTGGCAGGGCCATGGCCGGCGCCGACCGCGGCACGCCCGCTCCCCGGACGCGTCAGCGCGTTCCGGCCGTGTTCCCCGCCGGCCGCCCGGCGTCCACACCCGCGCGGGCCAGGATCTTCGCGGCGCGGCACTCGGCGTCGGCGGTCAGCTCGGCCAGGAGGTCGAGGCCGGTGGCGCGCGGGGCCCCCCGCAGCGCGGCTCGGCGGAGCGCGCCCCTCATGGCCGCTGAGGCCGAGGGCGACCAGCCCTCGTCGGCCGGGCCCCGGCCCGGCGGAACGGCTCCGGAATCCTCGACGGCGCCGCGCCAGCGGAGCCCGTAACCGATGCTGCGCTGCACGAGGTAGCCGAGAACCCTGGCCAAGCGCTGGCCCCCGTCGAAGGCCGCACGGACGTCGGGATCGGCCTCGATCAGCGAGTGCAGCAGGTGGGCGGTGTCGATCTGGCGGTCCCCGTCGCGCAGCGCACGCCTGCGCGCGCCCGTCACCACCGATGCCAGCTCCGCGGTGAGGCGGGCGTCGGCTCCGGGGTGGTTCGGGGCGGGCTGTCGAGGCGTCCGCAGCGTCCGGTTCTGCACACTTCCCACCCCATCAGCTCCGGGGCCGGACGGCATCGTCACGGCGGACCATCCACGCGTCCCGCGGAAGTCGGGCGCGGTCCTGGCCCACGTCATCCTTGGGGAGGAGATCGGGCCGCGGCGCACCAGAGGGACGGGCGCCGCCTCGCGCCGTGCCGGAGCGACCGCCGCCCCGGCACGCACATCCCCAGGCGCCGTACGCGCTCGACGGGGCGGGAGAGGAGGAACGGGTGGTCTGGCTGGTCGCCCTGCTCGCGCAGGACGGACTGGAGTACGTCTACCGGGTCCACGCGCCCGAGGACGCGTTGCTCGCCGATCTCTTCTGGGCCGCCTTCCACTGCCACGACGAGGGGCCGCACCCCAGGGCGTCGGACAGCTTCGACACGGCCGCGATCTGGCGGAACCGCAGGCGCGAACAGATCTGATCACCGGACGCGGGGGCCGGGAACCGCGCGCCCGCCCCGGCCCGCACGGTCGACTCCGCGACGGGGTGCGCGTCCACGCGTCCACAGACCGCCGCTCGGGCTCAGGGCGTCGGCAGCCAGTCCACCCGGCCCGCGAGGAGGGCGTATCCGACGAACGCCCCGATGTCCAGCAGCGCGTGCGCGACGACCAGCGGGCCCACCCGGCCCCAGCGGCGGTAGAGCAGCACGAAGACGACGCCCATCACCACGTTCCCGATGAAGCCGCCGATCCCCTGGTACAGGTGGTACGAGCCGCGCAGCACGGAGGAGGCCGCCAGAGCGGCCGTCGGCGTCCAGCCCAACTGGCCGAGCCTCCGCAGCAGGTAGCCGACGACGATGACCTCCTCCACCACGGAGTTCTGCACCGCGGAGAGGATCAGTACGGGGAACTTCCACCAGACGTCGGGCAGCGACTCCGGGACGACCGTCAGATTGAACCCGGTGGCCCGGGCGACGAGGTAGAAGGCGAGGCCGGCGCTGCCGATGCCGGCCGCGACGAGAGCGCCGCGGCCGAGGTCGAACCGCGGCCTGGTGCGGTCGAACCCGATGGTCCGCAGCCCGGCGCCCTCCCTGAGCAGCAGGTGCGCCACCAGTGCGACCGGCACCAGCGCCGTGGCGATCCCGAACGACTGCCACGCCAGATCCAGCCATGGACGGCCCGGCGCGTACGAGCCGTTGAGCGTCGCCGCCTGGTCCTTCAGCCCTCCCGGCTTCGTCAGCGATCCGACGAAGCTGATGAGGGCGGACACCCCACTGGCCCCCAGCGAGAGCGCCAGGACCAGGACGGTCTCGGACCGCAGGGTCCGCCGCCCCACCGCCTCCTGGGGGATCGAATCAGCCACGCGGCCTGCCTCCACCGGTACACCTGCCTTCAGCTCTGCCATCGCGTCCCGCCACCGCTCCCCGCCCCCGCCGCGTGTTCCGGGGCGGCGCCCGGACCCCGGAGGCGGGTGCGGAGATCTTGCGCGGCGGGTCGGGGGACGGTCACCGCCACCGAGGACATGATCCACCGAGGTCCCGTCCCGGCCGCTGAGGGGGGGCGGCGACGGCGCATCGGGCGGGGCGACCGCCCGCCGGGGCACCTCACGCCGGGCGGAGCGGCGCGCCCCGGCGGGCGCGTTCAGGGCGCCGGGAACCCCACCGGCCAGGTGTGCACCGGCTCCCCCGCGCGGCTCAGTTCGGCGTAGCGGCGGGTGGTGGCCGCGAGCGCGGCGTCCCGCCCGAGCCCGGCGTCCACGGCCCGGTGGTACGTGGCGACCTGCCAGGACGCCCCGTTGACGCGCCGCTCGCAGCGCTCCTCGATCACGCCCAGGTACAGGTCCCGGTCCGCGGGCTCGATGTTCCAGGCGTCGAGCCCGGCGGCGGCGAGCGGCAGCAGCTCCTCGCGGACGAGCTGCACGGCGGGGATCCTGGCCAGGCCGCCGGAGCGGTCCGACCGGGGCCAGAGCAGCTCGGCCTCGATGCCGCGGCGGCAGGCCTCGGTGAAGTTCTGCTCGGCGGCCTCGAACGGCAGCCGGCTCCACACCGGCCGGGACTCCTCGGCGAGCGCCCGGACGAGCCCGTAGTAGAAGGCGGCGTTGGCGATCACGTCGGTGACCGTCGGCCCGGCCGGCAGCACCCGGTTCTCCACGCGCAGGTGCGGGACGCCGTCGGCGATGCCGTACACCGGGCGGTTCCAGCGGTAGACCGTGCCGTTGTGCAGGACCAGTTCGGCCAGCTCCGGCACCCCGCCCTCGTCGAGGACCTGGAGGGGGTCCTCGTCGTCGCAGATCGGCAGCAGGGGCGGGAAGTAGCGCAGGTTCTCCTCGAAGAGCTCGTGCGCGGAGGTGATCCAGCGCTCCCCGAACCAGGTCCGCGGCCGCACCCCCTGGTTCGCCAGCTCCGGCGGCCGTACGTCGGTGGCCTGCTGGAACAGGGGCGGACGGGACTCCCGCCACAGCTCCTTGCCGAACAGGAAGGGGGCGTTGGCGCCCAGCGCGATCTGGACCGAGGTGATCGCCTGGGCGGCGTTCCACACGTCGGCGAACCGGTCGGGCGTCACCTGGAGGTGCAGCTGGACGGAGGTGCAGGCGGCTTCCGGGGCGATCGAGGGCGACGTGCAGACCAGTCGCTCCACGCCCTCGATATCCAGGGCGAAATCCTCCCCCCGCGCCGCGGCCATTTGGTTGTTGAGCAGGGTGTAGCGGTCCACGTCGGAGAGGTTCGCGGACACCACGTCCTGCTGGCCCAGGGTGGGGAGGATTCCGATCATCACGATCCCCGCGTCCACCTCCCCGGCCTTGCGGTGCGCATAGGCCAGGCCGGTCCTCAACTCCTCCGAGAGCTGATCGAATACCCGGCCGCCGAGGCGGTGCGGAACGATATTGACCTCGAGGTTGAACATCCCGAGTTCGGTCTGGAAATCCCGGCTGGCGATCCGCTGGAGCACTTCCTGATTCATCATGCGGGGCATCCCGTCGGAGCCCGCGAGATTCAGCTCTATCTCCAGCCCCATCATGTTCCGCGGACGGTCGAACCTCCGCTCCGCCAGGAGCCTGCCCAGCCCTTCCAGGCACTGGTTGAGCTTGGTGCGGTACATCTGCCGATCCGACAGGTCAACGGCGTCCGCGGCGACCTTCTCCCCCATCGAGGGGTCCCTCCTCCAGTGGCGGCCTGCGGCCCAGGCCGCTCGCATCACGATCGATAATGCCCCGTGGAAGTGATCCGTAACGCCCCCGCGGACGTCCGTTACCCGGTAGTCTGGTTGAGGGAGACCTGCGGCACATTCTCATGGCATGTCGCCGACGGCATTCTCCGGGCTGGAAAGACCCGCCGGAAAGACCGGTGAGTTTCGGCCTACCGCACCGCCGGAGAGGTGCCAGGTCAGGGCGGGGAACGACAGGGCATATCGCCAGGAATACCGCGATGCGGAGTCCGGATGGCGCCTTGTGCGAAATATCCCCGACCGCTAGCGGAAACCTCGCATGAACAGGCGTCATATAAACTCCGCTCGACGAGGCCGAGAGCGGATGCGGATCGCCCGTCATCGGCCTTCTTCGGCCCCGCACACGCCGACAGCGCTGTCTGCACCCCGCCCACGCGTCACCGTGTCTCCGAAGTGAGAGGCGACCCACTATGCCGCTGCATGTCCTCCCGGCCCCCGCGCCCGCCCTGCGCAGCGTTCTCGCGGCCCTCGGTTCCCCCACCGCCGTCCGCGAGGCCCGAACGTCCGCTCTCCGGTCCGTCCAGGGACCGCTGAGCCCCGAACTGCCGCTCCCCGTCCACGTCCTGGACCGGATCGCTCCGGGCTCGGCCGCCCCCGCGACACGCCTCGCGGCCTGGCGCTTCCTGATCCGGAGCGAAGGCCGCGCGATCGCCGCGGCGGACACCGTGCCCACCCCCGACGGGTGGGCGTTCTCCCACTTCTTCGAGGGCCCCTACCTCGCCTCGACCGAGCTGGCCCTGCACCAGGCGGAGGCGTCGGCCGCCCCCTGCCAGGCGCGGTTGCTGTCCATCCCGGAGCTGTACATGCTCACCCTCTGGCTGCACGGCGACACCGGGGCGGACGCGGCCACGGGCGTCCTCGCGCCGACCGACGTCCTGGTGCCCCTGGCGCCGGCCCCACCGGGCATCACGGCCCACCGGCCGCACCGGGTCGCCGACCTGCTGCCCGTCATCTCGCTGCGCGTGGCCCCCGGCCCCCTGCTCAGATCCGCCTGACCCGCACCCCCGCGGCGAACCCGCCCCCGCGGCGATCCGCTCTCCGCGCCCATCGGGCCGACGGAGCGGACCACCGCGGGGGCGTTGTGCTGCCCACTCGGACTAGCCCGGTCCGACTACCCCGAACCACCCAAAGGGACAGTGCGGTCACGGTGAACCGTCCGCGCGGGTGACGCGTCATGGGAGGAGAACGGGAGCTCCGGCCAAATGCCTGCGGAATCACCTCCGGAGGGCAACACTGGGACCCGACCGACTGATACGGGGGGCGGCCGTGAACACGTCATCCAGCCGCGGAACATTCGATTCGACGCAGCGAAAGAACCCATCCATGTGCCAGCACCAGCCACCCTGTCCCACCGCCGACTCGCCCGACCGGGAGGCGGCCCGCCTGACGGCCCACCACCCCGAACAGGGCTGGAGCCTTCTGTGCAACGGCGTCCTGCTCTTCGAGGACACCGGCGAACTGCTGCCCGACGGGCAGATCATCGCTCCGCACCGCCCGTTGGCCGCCGGCCGCGTGGTGAAGGCCGCCTGACGGCGGTGCCACGAGCAGGGGCCGGCCCGGAGGGATCTCCGCACCGGCCCCGACGCATGTCCGGCGTACGCCGCCCGACGGCGTACGCCCGCGACAGGGTGGTTCAGTCGTCGTACGCGGTCAGCGGCGGGCAGGAGCAGACCAGGTTCCGGTCGCCGAAGGCGCCGTCGATCCGGCGCACCGGCGGCCAGTACTTGTCGGCGGCCGACACCCCGGCCGGGAAGACGGCCTCGCGGCGGCTGTAGCCGTGCTCCCAGTCGCCGCCCAGCGCGGCCGCGGTGTGCGGGGCGTTGCGCAGCGGGTTGTCGTCCGCGCTCCACTCGCCGGTGGCGACCTTCTCGATCTCCGCCCGGATGGCGATCATGGTGTCGCAGAACCGGTCCAGCTCCGCGAGGTCCTCGCTCTCCGTAGGCTCGATCATCAGGGTGCCGGCCACCGGGAACGACATGGTCGGCGAGTGGAAGCCGTAGTCGATCAGGCGCTTGGCGACGTCGTCGATGGAGACGCCGGTCGCCTTGGACAGCGGCCGCAGGTCCACGATGCACTCGTGCGCGACCAACCCGGCCGGGCCGGTGTAGAGGATCGGGAAGTGCGGCTCCAGCCGCTTGGCGACGTAGTTCGCGGCCAGCACGGCGACCTGCGTGGCGCGCTTGAGCCCTTCGCCGCCCATCAGCCGGACGTACGCCCACGAGATCGGCAGGATGCCCGCCGAGCCCCACGGCGCGGCCGAGATCGGGCCCACGCCGGTCTCCGGGCCCGCGGCCGGCTGGAGGGGGTGGTTGGGGAGGTACGGGGCGAGGTGGGCGCGGACGCCGACCGGGCCGACGCCGGGGCCGCCGCCGCCGTGCGGGATGCAGAACGTCTTGTGCAGGTTGAGGTGCGAGACGTCGCCGCCGAACTTGCCTGGCTTGGCGAGCCCGACCAGCGCGTTGAGGTTGGCGCCGTCGACGTAGACCTGGCCGCCCGCGTCGTGCACCTCGCCGCAGATGTCCGCCACGTGCTCCTCGAACACCCCGTGCGTGGACGGATAGGTGATCATGAGCACGGCCAGCTCGTCGCGGTACTGCTCGATCTTGGCCCGCAGGTCCGCGACGTCCACCTCGCCGTCGTCGGCGGTCTTCACCACGACGACCTTCATGCCCGCCATGACGGCGCTGGCGGCGTTGGTGCCGTGCGCGGAGGACGGGATGAGGCAGACGGTGCGCTGGTCGTCGCCGTTGGCCCGGTGGTACGCCCGGACGGCCAGCAGACCGGCGAACTCGCCCTGCGAACCGGCGTTGGGCTGGATGGAGACGGCGTCGTAGCCGGTGACCTCGGCCAGGCGCTCCTCCAGCTCGCGGATGAGCGTGAGGAAGCCCTGCGCCTGCTCGGCCGGGGCGAAGGGGTGCAGCGCGCCGAACTCGGGCCAGGTGATCGACTCCATCTCGGCGGTCGCGTTCAGCTTCATCGTGCAGGAGCCGAGCGGGATCATGCCCCGGTCCAGCGCGTAGTCCCGGTCGGCGAGCCTGCGCAGGTAGCGCAGCATCGCGGTCTCGGAGCGGTGCTGGTGGAAGACCGGGTGGGCCAGGATCTCGTCGTCGCGCAGCAGCCCCTCGGGCAGCGCGTCGGCGACCGTCCCGTCCAGCGCCTCGACGTCGCCGTCGGCGCCGAAGGCGGCCCACACGGCGGCGACGCGCTCACGGGTGGTCGTCTCGTCGCAGGCGATGGAGACGTGGTCGGCGTCGACGAGACGGATGTTGACCCCGCGCTCGCGGGCCTGAGCCACGGTGTCCGCGCCCCGGCCGGGGACCCGTACGGTCACGGTGTCGAAGAAGGCCTTGTGCACGACCTCCGCCCCGGCGGCGCGCAGCCCCTCGGCCAGGATCGCGGCGAAGCGGTGGGTGCGCCGGGCGATCGTGCGCAGCCCGTCGGGGCCGTGGTAGACGGCGTACATCCCGGCCATGACGGCGAGCAGGACCTGCGCGGTGCAGATGTTGCTGGTGGCCTTCTCACGGCGGATGTGCTGCTCGCGGGTCTGCAGGGCCAGGCGGTACGCCGTGTCGCCGTCCGCGTCGACGGAGACGCCGACCAGGCGGCCGGGCAGGCTGCGGGCGAACTTCTCGCGGACCGCCATGAAGCCGGCGTGCGGGCCGCCGAAGCCCATGGGGACGCCGAAGCGCTGGGTGGTGCCGACCGCGATGTCGGCGCCGAGCGCGCCGGGCGAGGCGAGGAGGGTCAGGGCCAGCAGGTCGGCGGCGACGGTGACGATCGCGCCCAGCTCGTGGGCCTGCTCGATGACGGGCTCGATGGCGCGCACGGCGCCGGACGCGCCCGGATACTGGAGCAGGACGCCGAAGACGCCGCGCTCGGCGATCTCGGCGGGGATCCCGTTGCTCAGGTCGGCGACGAGGACCTCGACGCCGGTGGGCTCGGCGCGGGTCTCGATCACCGCGACGGTCTGGGGCAGGGTGTCGGCGTCGACCAGGAACACGCCGTTCTTGACCTTGCCGACGCGCCGGGCGAGCGCCATCGCCTCGGCGGCCGCGGTGCCCTCGTCGAGCAGCGAGGCGCCGGAGGTGGGCAGCCCGGTCAGCTCGGCGACCATCGTCTGGAAGTTCAGCAGGGCCTCCAGGCGGCCCTGGGAGATCTCCGGCTGGTACGGCGTGTACGCCGTGTACCAGGCGGGGTTCTCCATCACGTTGCGCAGGATGACGGGCGGCGTGAAGGTGCCGTAGTAGCCGAGGCCGATCATCGGGGCGAGCACCTGGTTGCGGTCGGCCAGCGACCGCAGCTCGGCCAGCACCTCCGCCTCGGTGCGCGCGGCGGGGAGGTCCAGTGCCTCGGCGCTCCGGATCACGTCGGGCACCGCGGCGGCGGTCAGCTCGTCGAGGGAGCCGTAACCGACCTGGGCGAGCATCTTCGCCTGGGCCTCGGCGTCGGGCCCTATGTGGCGCTGCTCGAACGGAATGCCCTGCTCCAACTGGGAGAGCGGAGTGCGACGGGGGGTCATGGTGGAGGCCTCCTGGTCTTCACGACCTGCGAGGGGCACCACGGCGCGGGTGCCCGAACGGCCTCCCCCTCTGTCATCTCAACCTGAGAGCTTCACCGACCCGCCCCGAGGCGCGCCGGTTTTCACCGTCGGTGAGGGTCGGACCCGTCCCGGCCTGCGCCCGTACGGAACCGCCCTGCTTTCCAGAGTGACCTCGTCCGTGCGGTACGGGAGCCTGAGAGATTCCGGGGAGGAGTTGCTCCTTCGGCGCCTCCGGCACTCGCCGGAGGACTCTCCCGCACGGGGTCAGCAGCCGTGTCCCAGCCTACCAGCGGCCACCGGGCCGGAGCCCTCGAGTGGCCGACGCCGCCGATCTGCACTTGTGTGGTGCTGGTGGGCGTCAGGAACGCCCCGAGCAGCCGCGATCCGTGGGAGGAACCGTGCAGGCCGATATCGATCCGCGCCGACTGATCGGCCGCAAGGCGTTCGACCGCGAGGGCGTCAAGATCGGGACGGTGGACGAGGTCTATCTCGACGACGCGACGGGCGTGCCCGAGTGGGCGGCCGTGCGCACCGGACTGTTCAGCCGGGACGCCTTCGTGCCCCTGGAGCCCAGCGAGTTCGTCGAGGACGCCCTGCGGGTCCCCTTCGACCGCGCGCTGATCAGGGGCGCGCCGGACTTCGGCGTCGGCCGGCACCTCTCGCCCGACCAGGAACTGCGGCTCTACCGCCATTACGGGCTGGACTCGCCCCCCGCGGAGTCCGCGCCCGACCGCGACTTCGGCAGGCTGGCGGGCCAGGAGGAGTAGTCGGCCGGCTCGCGGACGAGCGGCAGCGGATCGGCCGGCCGCAGCAGCGGATCGTCGGTGCGGAAGGTGAGGACGCGGCCGGGCGCGCTCCACGGCTCCTCGAACCGCACGGTGACCCGGCCGACGCCGCTGCCCTGCACCCAGCCGTGCCCGTGCTCCTCGTGGTGCACGTCGTGGCCGGCGGGCCAGCGCCGGGCCGCGAGCGCTTCCGCGTCGTCCTGGTCGGACTCCTCGGCGGCGGGCTCGGCGCGCCCGCCGCCGGCGTCCGCGGGCGGCTGCGGCTCCCGCGACCGCCGCGCCAGCTCGCGGGCGTCGGCGGCCTGCGCGAAGAGGTCCTCCTGCGTGTAGTCGGCCAGGCCCGTGACGCCCACGCCGAGGAGCCGTACGCCCCCGGTGGTGTCGACGGACTCCAGAAGCCGCCCAGCGGCCTCACGGACCACCGTGGGGTCGTCCGTGGGGCCTCTGAGGGTCTCGGAGCGGGTCAGCGTGGAGAAGTCGTAGCGGCGCACCTTCAGCACCACCGTGCGCCCGGACCGGTCGGCGGCGCGCAGCCGCTCCACGCACCGCACCGCCAGCCGCTCCACCTCGGCCCGCACCCGCACCCGGTCGTGCAGGTCCACGTCGAAGGTGTCCTCCACCGACACGGACTTGGCGTCCCGCTCGGCGACCACCGGCCGGTCGTCGAGGCCCAGGGCCATCCGGTACAGCCCGTGGCCGTGGGCCTTGCCGACCAGGCGCACCAGCTCCGCCTCGCCGGCCTCGGCCAGGTCGTGGACGGTGGTCATCCCCGCGCGTCTGAGGTGGTCCCCGGTGGCCGGGCCGACCCCCGGCAGGACGCGGACGGACAGCGGCGCCAGCAGCGCGCGCTCGGTGCCCGGCTCGATGAGGGCCAGTCCGTCGGGCTTGGCCCGCTCGGAGGCGATCTTGGCGAGCATCTTGGACCCCGCCAACCCGACGGAGCCGCTGAGGCCCGTCACCGCGCGGATGGCCGCCCGCAGCCCCTCCCCCGTCGCACGGGCCGACGCGGCGTCGTCGGCCGCCCCGCCCGCCTCCAGGTCGACGAAGGCCTCGTCCAGGCTCAGCGGCTCCACCAGGGGCGAGAGCCGTCCCAGCAACTCCATGACCTGGTCGCTCACGGTCCGGTAGAGCGAGAAGCGCGGCACCAGGTAGGCGGCGTTCGGCGCGAGCCGCCGGGCCTGGGCCGTGGGCATCGCCGAGTGCACGCCGAAACGCCGCGCCTCGTACGAAGCGGTGGCGACCACGCCGCGGGGGCCGAGGCCGCCGACCACGACCGCCTTGCCGCGCAGGCTCGGCTTGGCCGCCTGCTCCGCGGAGGCGTAGAAGGCGTCCATGTCCAAGTGGAGGATGGTCGGCACGGGTCTCACACCGTCGATGCTGCCCTACGCCACTGACAACGGGGCTGTCCGGCGCCCCGTGCGGGGGCGCCGGACAGCCCCGGCACGGATGTCCGCGTCGGTCCGCGCTCAGCCGGCCCTGTTGCGCCGCCGCGCCAGCTCGTCGGCGGGGTTGTGGCCGATGAGCGTCTCCCCCGTGTCGACCCGCTCCCCGTGCAACTGGGAGAGGGCGGCGTCCACGTCCCGCCAGACGACGCCGACGGCGATCCCGAAGACGCCCTGCCCGCCCTGGAGCAGGCTGACGACCTCGTCCGGGGAGGAGCACTCGTAGACCGTGGCCCCGTCGCTCATCAGCGTCATGCGCTCGAGGTCCTGGAAACCGCGGGCCCGCAGATGCTGGACCGTGGTGCGGATGTTCTGGAGAGCGACCCCGGTGTCCAGGAACCGCTTGACGATCTTGAGGAGGACCACGTCCCGGAAGCTGTAGAGACGCTGGGTCCCCGATCCGTAGGCGGGGCGCACACTCGGCTCGACCAGCCCGGTGCGGGCCCAGTAGTCGAGCTGGCGGTAGGTGATCCCCGCCGCCGCGCACGCCGTAGGTCCGCGATAGCCGATATCGCTCGCCGCCGCCACGCCGTCCGCTGCCACCGCGGCCGGTTGAACCGGCTGCCTGATGGTGTGGTCGGCTCCACTGCCGTGCTGCGGATACGGCCCGCCCGCCGCCGTACCGTCGCCGCTGCTTCTCACGCCGACCTCCGTCCTTGACCTGCCCACTCGAAGGTAGGCAGTCACTCGGGGTGCGTCAACGATCGCCACACTCGGCACGCCGAGTGATAATCACCCTGAGGGTGGTTTCCCGTGTCTCGTTCGCGGGAAAGGCTTGCCGGATGCGCTGACGGCACCCCTGCGGGACGGTCACTGGCTGTTGGTGCCGAAGTCCTCCGGTGAGATCTGGTCGAGGAATTCGCGGAACTTCTCCACCTCGTCCTCCTGCTCGTCGGGGATCGCGATGCCCGCGTCGTCCAGCACGCCGTCACTGCCGTAGATCGGCGTGCCGGTCCGCAGGGCGAGCGCTATGGCGTCGGAGGGCCGGGCGCTCACCTCCACTCCGCTGGCGAAGACGAGTTCCGCGTAGAAGACCCCTTCGCGAAGGTCAGTGATGCGCACTTCGGTGAGCTCCTGGCCCACGGCCTCGAGCACATCCTTGAACAGGTCATGGGTCAGCGGCCTGGCCGGAGCCATGCCCTGTTGGGCGAAGGCGATCGCGGTCGCCTCCCCCGGACCGATCCAAATGGGGAGGTACCGGTCGCCTCCCACTTCACGCAGGAGAACGATCGGTTGGTTGGAGGGCATTTCCACCCGGACACCGACAACGTCGAGCTCGTTCACACAGCAACCCTAGGACGTGCTCGCCATGTTTGGGTAGTCGGGCTCCCCCGAGGTCAGTGCAGACGGCTTCGCAACGAGGTCTGCACGAGCGCCGCGTGCAGCCGTACGGAGAGCTCGGCGAGCTCGTTCGCCATGGCCTCCGCATGGGCTCTGGTCTGCGGATTCCGGTGCCGGCGCAAGGGGGCGACCACCTGCTCGACCAGCCCGGCCTCGCGGTCCGCCGAGGCGCGCATGGCGCGCAGGTGCCGGGGCTCCAGGCCGAAGCGGCCCAGATCCGCCACGAGCTTCGCCACGGTCGCCATCTCGGCGTCGTACCCGCCGTCCGGGGCCTGGACGATCAGCCCGTAGGACTCCCACTCCGCGAGGCGCTCCTCGTCCACCTCGGCCGCCGCGAGCAGTTCCGCCCGCCCGAGCCGGACCGCGGTGGCCGCCGCCGGGGCGGGGTCCCAGACCCCGTCGGCGAGGTCCCGCTGGCCGCCCGGCGAGGGGAGGGCGGGCTGCTCCCCCCTCGCCAGGGCGTCCAGATGCTCCCGGATGACCTTGAGCGGCAGGTAGTGGTCCCGCTGCATCCGGAGCACCTGGGCCAGCCGCTCCACGTCACTCGGCGCGAACTTCCGGTATCCGGAAGGAGTGCGCTGCGGCTCGATGAGCCCCTCGGCCTCCAGAAACCGGATCTTGGAGATGGTGACTTCGGGGAACTCGTCGCGCAACTGGGTGAGCACCGTTCCGATGCTCATCGAGCCCGCTTCCGCGTCGGCGGCGCCGTGACCGGCGCCGCCTGTCGGTGTTCGCAGCATGGGCCTTCCTGGGGGTCCCCCCGGACGGAGTCTGGCGGAGGTCACACGCCCCGCGGGCTCGCGTAGAAGACCAGGCGGTACTTCCCGATCTGGACTTCGTCGCCGTTGGACAGCGGGACCGAATCGATGCGCTCGCGGTTGACGTAGGTGCCGTTGAGGCTGCCGACGTCCCCCACGGTGAAGCTGCCGTCCGGGCCCCGGCGGAACTCCACGTGACGGCGCGACACGGTCACGTCGTCCAGGAAGATGTCGCTCTGCGGGTGACGCCCGGCGGTCGTCAGATCACCGTCGAGCAGGAAACGGCTCCCGGAGTTCGGACCGCGGCGCACGACCAGCAGCGCCGAGCCTCCCGGCAGCGCGTCGACGGCCGCCTGGGCCTCCGGGGAGAGCGAGGGCAGGGCCGTCTGGCCCGTCGCCTCGGCCTCGTACGCCTCCAGTCCGGAGATGGAGATCGTCGACGTCGTCTCCGAGGCGCGCTCGGGAACGCCGCCCCGCAGCGGCGTACCGCAGTTGGAGCAGAAACGGCCGGTCTCCGCGTTGCGGTGGCCGCACCGCGGGCACGCCGGCGTCGACGAGCCCCCCGAGGAGGCTCCGCCCGAGGCCAGTGACGCGCCGAAACCTATGGTCGCGGGACCGGCGGGGTCCGTGGACGACCCGCCGGGGCCGGAACCGGGCACCTCATCGCGGAAGAGCGGACGCCCCGCCTCCTGCTCCTCGCCCTGACCATGGCGCGGAGCGCGGTGACGAGCAGCACTGTTGCTGTCCTCGCGTGCACTCTTCCCGAACAACTTCGCAAACAACTTCACGGGCGATTCCCCTTGACCGACATAGACCCGCCCGTGGGGCAGGACGAACCCTGATTGACCACACCTGCCGACTCGGACATCTTCACAACGTCCGTATCCACCCGACAGTTTCCACCACGCACCACCAATCCGGTGCGCCGACCCCCCGCAACGCTCCGACCCGTTCCACCGGCTCGCACGCTCGCCCGGCTCACGGGGACGACGACCGAGCGTAGTCAGGCCGCTGCGCCGGTCGCAAGGCGTTGACGACGATGTCGTCGGATCGCTCCACGACCACGGTGGCCTGCTCCTTCTCCAACGTCTGGACCACTCCGCCGGGAATGTTGAGGGCGGGCTCCAGATCCTGCGGCTTCCCGATCACCGTGAACTCGTACGGCGCCTCGATCTTCTCGCCGTCCACCTGGACGTCGCCGCCGCCGCCGGCGAAGTACGTATTGGCCACCACCCGCACACCGTTGACCTCGATCGCCTCCGCGCCCGCCGCCCGCAGCTCCTGGATGGCGTCGAGCAGCATGTCGGGCGCGACCGCGCCCACGGGATCGGTGATCCTCAGCGTGATGCCGGGGCCCTGCGCCGCCACCGTGCCGGCGAGGATGCCGAGCTGACGCTCCTTCTCGAGCGTCTGCTTACGGGCCTCTTCGGCCTGGTCGGAGCTGTTCTCCAACTCGGTGCGCTGGTCGTCCAGACGCTGCTTCTCGTCCTCCAGGCGCTGGGTCCGGTCGTCGACCTCGTCGAGGATGCGGACCAGGTCCTCCTGGCGGGCGCCGCGCAGCGTGCTGTCGTCGTTGGTGGAGCGCACCTGGATGGCGAGCCCCAGTCCGAGCCCGAACAGCAGGAGGGCGACGATGAGTTGGGCTCGGCTGAGCCGGGGCGGCCACAGACCGGCCAGCAGCCTCTGACGGCCGGTGACCTCGGTGTCGGCGGGCGCCGGGGCAGGAGGTTCGGGGGTGGGGAACGCGCCGCCTTCGGGCTGTCCGCCGCGGGGGATGTCGTCGTTGTTCATCGGCCTCAAGCCCGGAAGACGTGGCGGCGGATGGCCGCGGCGTTGGAGAAGATCCGGATGCCGAGCACGACCACCACGCCGGTGGAGAGCTGGGCGCCGACACCCAGTTTGTCGCCGAGGAAGACGATCAGCGCGGCGACCACGACGTTGGAGAGGAAGGAGACCACGAAGACCTTGTCGACGAAGATGCCGTCGAGCATGGCCCGCAGTCCGCCGAAGACGGCGTCGAGCGCGGCGACCACGGCGATCGGCAGGTAGGGCTCGACCACCGCCGGCACCTCGGGCCGGACCAGCAGTCCGACCACGACTCCCACGACGAGGCCCAGTACGGCGATCACGATGTGCCCTTCTTTGTGTCAGCCGCACCACTGCCGGCGGCCTTCGGCTCTGCTGTACGGACGATCAGGCTCGGCGCGGCCGGGAGCCGCACGTCGTCCTGGTCGGAGATGCTGGTGCGGATGTCGAAGCTCTCCTTCAACGCCTGAAGGTACTGGCCGTCGGCGCTGTCCCGGAACGCGGCCGCGAGCCTCTTCCCGTCCCCCACCGCGAGCACCGTGTACGGCGGTACGAGCGGCCTGTTGTCGACCAGTATGGCGTCGCCGGCGGCCCGGATGGCCGACAGCGCCGTCAACCTCTGCCCGTTGATGGCGATGGCCTCGGCGCCGGACTCCCACAGGCCGTTGACGACGCGCTGCATGTCGCGGTCGCGCACCCGGCCGGTGTCGGAGAAGCCGGCGGAATCCCTGGGCCCGCCACCGCCCTGGTCGGTGTCCTTGGCGTCGTCGACGACGAGCTTGACCCCCGTCCCTTCGACCGGCGTCGCCCCGGCCAGCAGGGCCACCAGCTCCCCCTGGTCGCCGCCGTGGCGCTCGAGCGCCTTGCGCTGACGCTCGCTCACGTCCGTGCGGAGTTCCTCGACGTCCGACTCCAGCGTGTCGGCCGCCTTCGTCTCCGCGTCGATGCGGTCGATCAGCTCCTCGCGCTCCTTGGCGACCACGGGCGCGGAGATCCGCGCCTCGGCGGCGCCGAGGGTGACCACGAGGGCGGCCACCACCAGACCGGCCGCGAGCCAGAGCTTCGATCTGAGCGTACGGGGCAGCCCCTCGCTCCCGTCCGCCCGGCGGCGCGCGGCGGCCTCGGCGTACCCGTCGTCGAGGCTGTGGTCCATCACGTTGTTCAGCAGCGACATGGAGGCGTCGGGGCGTGCGGAAGGCGGGGCGGTGCTCCGATCGGGGGACTGCTGCGACATGCCGCACATCGTCGCACGTCATCACGGCTGCCGCCGAATGGCCCCACCGGTGCGCCGGACCGCCGGGTTCGTGGCGTTCCGGCGCACCGCGGTCGTACGGTCAGTCGCCCGCGCTCTCCACGACGGCGGACCACTCGTCGAGCAGCGCCTGCGCGGAGGCGTCGTCCGGGCCTTCGGCCCACAGGTGCGTGACGGCTTCGGCCCGGTCGGGAAGGACCATGACCCAGCGCCCGTCCGCCTCGACCACGCGGACGCCGTCCGTGGTGTCGACGCTCCGGTCGCCGGCCGCCTCGACGACCCGCCGCATGACGAGCCCCTTGACGGCCCACGGAGTCGCCAGGTCGCGGCGCAGGACGTGGGCACGGGGGATGCGGGCGTCGATCTGGCTGAGGGTGAGCTGGGTGCGCGCGACGAGACCGATGAGCCGCACGAAGGCCGCCGTCCCGTCGAAGACGCTGCTGAATTCGGGAACGATGAACCCACCGCGCCCGTCTCCACCGAAGATGGTGGTCTCCTCGCGGCCGACGCGGGTCAGGTCGTCGGGCGAGGTGGTCGTCCACTCCACCTGGGTGCCGTGGTAGGCCGCCACCTGCTCGGCGACACGGGTGGTCGTGACGGGCAGGGCCACCCGGCCGCTGCGCCGCTCGGCGGCGACGAGGTCGAGGAGGACCAGCAGGGCCCGGTCGTCCTCGATGATCCGGCCGAGTTCGTCGACGAGGGAGAGCCGCTCGCCGACCGGGTCGAACCGGACCCCGAAGGCCGCCCGCGCCGAGGAGACGATCTCCCCGAGCCGCACGAGCCCCGCCCGCCGGGACTCGGCGGTCTCGGTGGGCCGCGACTCGTCGAGTCCGGGGTTGATCGTCAGGGCGTCCACGCCGAGCCGCCCGAGGAGGCTGGGCAGGACGAGGCCGGCGCTTCCGTTGGAGGCGTCGACGACGACCTTGAGCCCGGAGTCCGCGATGCCGGTGATGTCGACGTTGCGGAGCAGGGAGCCGGTGTACGAGTCGAAGACGCTGGACGGGAAGTGCAGGTCCCCGATCTCGCCGGGAAACGCCCTGCGGTACTCCTGGCGGGCGTAGACGCGGTCGAGCTTGCGCTGCTGGGCCTGTGAGAGGTCGGCGCCGCGCTCGTCGATGAACATGATGTCCACGGAGTCGGGCACGCCGGGCGAGGTCCGGATCATGATGCCGCCGGCGCTGCCCCGTGCCGTCTGCTGCCGGGCCACCGGCAGCGGGACGTTCTCCAGGTCCCGGACGTCGATCGCGCTGGCCTGGAGGGCCGAGATGACGGCCCGCTTCAGGGCGCGGGCGCCTCGGGAGTGGTCTCGGGCGGTCGTGACCGTCGAGCCCTTCTTCAGGGTGGTGGCATACGCGCCCGCCAGCCGCACGGCCAGCTCGGGGGTGATCTCGACGTTCAGGATGCCGGAGACCCCGCGCGCGCCGAAGAGGTGCGCCTGCCCGCGGGATTCCCAGATCACCGAGGTGTTGACGAACGCGCCGGCCTCGATGGTCTTGAACGGGTACACCCGCACGTTGCCCTGGATGATCGATTCTTCGCCGACCAGGCATTCGTCGCCGATGACGGCGCCGTCCTCGATCCGGGCCGCGCGCATGATGTCGGTGTTCTTGCCGACCACGCAGCCGCGGAGGTTGCTCTGCTGGCCGATGTAGACGTTGTCGTGCACCACGGCCTTGTGCAGGAAGGCGCCCGACTTGACGACGACGTTGGACCCGATGACCGTGTGCTCGCGGATCTCCGCGTCGGCCTCGACCTTGGCGTAGTCCCCGATGTACAGCGGCCCGCGGAGGACGGCGTCGGGGTGGACCTCCGCGCCTTCGGCCACCCAGACGCCGGGCGAGATCTCGAAGCCGTCCAGCTCCACGTCGACCTTGCGCTCCAGGACGTCGGCCTGGGCCTTGACGTAGCTCTCGTGCGTGCCGACGTCCTCCCAGTAGCCCTCGGCGATGTAGCCGTAGATCGGCTTGCCTTCCTTCATCAACTGGGGGAAGACGTCACCCGACCAGTCGACGGAGGTGTCCGCCTGGACGTAGTCGAAGACCTCGGGCTCCATCACGTAGATGCCCGTGTTCACGGTGTCCGAGAAGACCTGGCCCCAGGTCGGCTTCTCCAGGAACCGCTCGACCTGCCCTTCCTCGTCCACGATGGTGATCCCGAATTCCAGCGGATTGGGGACCCTGGTGAGGCAGACCGTGACGAGGCCGCCCTTTTCCTTGTGGAAGGCGATGAGGTCTGTGAGGTCGAAGTCGGTGAGCGCGTCACCGGAAATCACGAGGAAGGTGTCGTCCTTCAACGCCTCCTCTGCGTTCTTCACGCTGCCAGCGGTGCCGAGTGGCTTCTCCTCGTTGGCATAGGTGAGCTCCATGCCCAGTTCTTCGCCGTCGCCGAAGTAGTTCTTGACGAGGGAGGCGAGGAACTGGACGGTCACCACTGTTTCATTGAGCCCATGCCGCTTGAGCAGCCTCAGCACGTGCTCCATGATGGGCCGGTTGGCGACCGGCAGGAGAGGCTTGGGCATACTCGAGGTCATGGGGCGAAGGCGTGTGCCTTCACCACCAGCCATCACGACGGCCTTCATGTCGGAAACGTCCTCCTAGAAGAGACGACGGTCGGCCGAGTTCACCCGTCAGGGGATCCTTGAAGACCTCTGCCGCGGACCGGCCACACTGCGCGGTCCCGCACCGACGAGCTCATTCGGCTGTTGCGTCCGCCTTCACGAGTCGGCGGACCTGAATCACATACAGGATTCCTGCCCACCAATACAGAGTTGTACCCCATCCTGCGAACGCCCATCCGAAAACGGCGGCCACAGTAGCCAGCCAACCACTCCCGTCGCTGAGCAGCAACAAGGGGAAGGCGTACATCAGGTTGAAGGTTGCAGCTTTACCGAGGAAGTTGACCTGTGGCGGCGGATACCCGTGGCGGCGCAGGATCGCCACCATCACGAGCAGCATCAGTTCGCGGGCGAGGAGCGCCCCGGTGAGCCAGAGCGGCAGGACCTCGCGCCAGGTGAGCCCGACGAGGGTGGAAAGGATGTAGAGGCGGTCGGCCGCCGGGTCCAGGAGCCGGCCCAGGCTGCTGATCTGGTTCCATCGGCGGGCGAGCTTGCCGTCGAGGTAGTCGGTGATGCCGCTGAGCATCAGCACCAGCAGCGCCCAGCCGTCGCTGTTGGGGCCGCCGAACACGGGGCGGAGGATCAGCCACAGGAAGAGCGGCACTCCGACGAGGCGGGCCATGCTGAGGATGTTGGGGATGGTGAGGACCCGGTCCGTCTGGACCCGAGTCTCCTGGACCTCCACCCTGGGGCCTCCTGTGGGGGAATGTGCCGATGATGCCCCATGACCCTACCCCCAGCTTCTGCCGTCAGACGCACAGGGGTGGTGACGAAGGTGATAGGCGACATCCAGCCGACATGCCCGAAACGCAGAAAAGCCCCGTGCCAATGGCACGGGGCTTTCCCGGAAAAATTGTTCGGCGGCGTCCTACTCTCCCACAGGGTCCCCCCTGCAGTACCATCGGCGCTGAAAGGCTTAGCTTCCGGGTTCGGAATGTAACCGGGCGTTTCCCTAACGCAATGACCACCGAAACACTATGAAATCAACAAACACCGGAACACAACACGGCCGTTCATTATTTCAGAACCAACACAGTGGACGCGAGCAACTGAGGACAAGCCCTCGGCCTATTAGTACCAGTCAGCTCCACCCGTTACCGGGCTTCCACATCTGGCCTATCAA